>PLTL01000373.1:830-20530 GCA_003164475.1 Candidatus Dormiibacterota bacterium
CCTGGCCCTGGTGCTGGCGGTGGCGATCGCCTTCGTGGCTGATCCGTTGGTTGGGCTGCTCAAGCGGCGAGCTCACCTCCCGCCCTCCCTGGCGGTGCTGACCACCCTCATCGCGGGGCTGGTGGTGGTGGCGGCCGTGTTCTACATCGTCGGGGGGCCGCTGGTGGGAGAGGCGCGCGGGCTGGCCACCCAGATCCCCCATCTGCTTCACCGGGCCAACACCGAGATCAGCCAGCTCCGCAGCCAGCTGGGCAAGCACGGCATCAACGTCGGCGGCGGGGGGGTGGTGCCCACCAACCTCACCTCTTACATCCCCGGTGCCACCGCCATCCTTCTGCATGGAGTGACCAGCACTGTGACCGTGCTGGTCGACATCTTCGTGGGCCTGGTGATCTCGTTCTGGCTGCTCAAGGACGGGCGAGACCTGCGGCGCCAGTTCCAGGAGCTGCTGCCGAGCCGGCTCCGCACCGAGGTCGCCTTCGGGCTCGATGCCTTCGCCGTGGTGGTGGGGGGCTACGTGAGGGCCCAGCTGCTGATGGCCCTGCTGGTGAGTCTGCTGGCCGGTGCCGGGACCGCTGCCCTGGGCGTGCCATTTCCCCTCGTGATCGCGGTGGCCACCTTCGTCTTTGAGTTGATCCCCCTGGTGGGCCCCTTTGCGGGCGGGGCGGTCGCCCTGCTGCTGGCTCTGACCAAGAGCCCGCTGCTGGCAGTCTTCACCCTCATCCTCTTCCTTGCCATCCACATCGTCGAGGGCTATCTGCTGGCCCCTCGAATCCAGGCCAAGTTCGTTCGCCTGCACCCGTTGGTGGCGCTGCTGGCGCTGTTCGCGGGGATCGAGGCGGCTGGATTTCTGGGGGCGCTCGTCGCGGTGCCGGTCGCCAGCCTGCTGGCGGTTTTTCTCCGGGCCGAAGTCCTCGATTGGCGGCACAGCCGCCCCGAGCTCTTCGGGGCCAGGGCCGCTGCGGCAGCAGCCGCCGGGGCTGCACCCGGGCAGCGGGTGCTTGGCGAGTTCACCCCCATCCACCGCGACCTTTGGAACTGGGTCCGGCGCCGGTCCGGGCGCAAGAACTGAGCGATTGGCGGGAGCTGCCCGGGGTCCGCCCCACCTGAGCTGATCTGGACCCGAAGTGAGCACCTGGCGATCCACCTGGTGGGGGCACTGGCCGTGGTCCCCGAGGCTGGGCCGCTCTCGAAGGTCCTGCCCCGGAGGTTTGGGTGGTGCTGGCTCGCCACCTCGCCGTTGCGAAGACCTAGGCTGGCCCGGCCCCCCAATTTGGCCTTGGACGGCTGACCGGTGCCATCCGCGAGCGGGGTCGCGGCGGCGGGGAGAGCCTTGCTCTAGGCTGGAACCACCGCGCCGGCGGGGCGCGCCTCGATGAGTACCGACCCGGCGAGGAGCTGGCGCTGGCCGCTCTGGAGGGGCCCCAGCGGATCCAGGAGCGGGAAGGGGCAGAGGACTCCCTGGTCCGCCTCACGGGTGGCCCCACGGCCCAGCCCAGCTGGCGGGGCGAGCCGGGCGACATTGGCGCTCAGGCGGCGCATCTGAGTCGCAGTCCCCCCACTGCGGCGCGCTTCGCCAGATTCTCAACCATCTCCAAGCAGCGACCCATGGGGCTGCCAGGTACGGCGATCAGGCTGTCCTCATCGTGCTTCAGCAGGAAGACATCTCGATGAGTGAGGCTGGCCCACCTCCGGCGCCAGGCATTCCTTCCGATCCCACCGGCACCCCCGATCGCCCCGGATCCGGCCTCAGCCAAGGGCGCCCATGGGCTCCAACCAGCCGATCCCGGTTCGGTCCGGAAGCCCTTCGGGGGCCGGTCGTCGGGTTTGAGGCGCGCCGGTGTGACCTTGGGCGAGCCGCCCGTGACCTGGCGGCGGAGCCGCTCGCCCCGACTCGAGGAGGCGGGAGCCAGGTACCGGCCGGTCCGACCGGGGGAGATGGCTGGGCGCTACCTCCGCTGCAGACCCACCGCCCCCGGACGAGCGTGGCCGGGCCGGGCCCCTAGGGCCTGGCCCGCGCCATCCGCGTCCTCGGGCCGGCCGTCGGCCGCCGCCACGCTGCAAGCACGCCCTGAGCGGCGGGCACCGCTCTCCCCGGCGCAGGAGACGCTGACCCAGATCTCGCGCTCGGGGAGGAGGGCGCTCCAGCCCGGAGGCGGGCTCCGGCCGAACACTTCGTAACTCGCTACATCGCCGAATGATCGAGCGTGGGCTGGTTTGAGTTGTCGTGAGCTCTGGTGGCCGGCCACCGGGGCGGTCCGCCCCAAGGATCCACTCGACTGCTGGGCCATCGGCTGGATCGCACCTGCCTCCGGGGTCGGCGCGCCGCGGTATCCGCTGCCAAGGGAGTGTCCCCCGGCCGGACGTTCCCGCAACTGCGCCCGTCAGACGCCCTCGGCCCCACCGGCACCCCAATCTGGGCCGTCCCCAAGGGCGGCCTCGAGGGGGAGCGCAGCCCAGCCAGTCCAGGGCCGGCTGGGGTGCTGGTGGCGCCGTCGCGAACGCGTTGGGGCGCCGACGGCGTGACACGACCCAATTCAGAGCGGATGGCCCGGCGATGCTCGCCAGTCCGTGGCGGTCCACGATTTCCCTGTGGCCAGGCTGACGCTTGATGAGGCCAGCCTGCTGAAGTGCGCCCCTGGTGAGCATCACTGCGGCGCTGTTGCCAGCAGGTTCCACGCGCTCTCCCAGCTGGCCTGGTGGCGGTCTCCCCACGCGATCGTCGGTACCGCGCGGCACCGACAGCGCTCCCTCTGAGCGTCCAGCAGGCCTGCGGCGGAGAACCGCACAGTTGGGTCGGAGGCGGGAAGTGGTTGGGGTTGGAGATCCCCGGGCTGCCCGACTGGCCACTCGCCGGGCGTCTCGCGTATGGTCGGAAAAAGGCTCGGCCGTGGCAGCCACCGGGGTGCGGCTGCGGAACCCACCTTGTTCCGCCGGTGGTTTTCCCGGTCCCGCGCGCCGTCCCAAGGCCTCATCCTGAAGGCCTGCGCAGCCTGCGGGACGGGCCGCCGATCGGATGGAGGAGGTGGAGATGGCAGACGCGAAGCGGACCGGGGCCGAGCTGATGGCGGAGGCGATTGCCCACGGCGGTGGCGACACCCTCTTCGCGCTTCCGGGAAGTCACATCGCTGGCGCGCTCAATGCCTGCCGGCGGGTGGGGACCAAGGTGGTCAATGTCCGGCATGAGGAGAACGCCGTGCTGATGGCCGAGGGCTGGGCGCTGGCCACGGGTCGGCCGGGCTTCGCCATGGTGACCGCCGGTCCGGGACTGGCTGCCGCCCTGGCCGGAATGGCCGAGGCCAACGCCGCGGGAGCGCCGGTCGTCGTCCTGGCCGGTCGCACCGCCGTCTCCAAGCGGGGTCTGGGCGCGGTCCAGGACCTCGACCAGCTCGCGGTGGCCGCCCCGCTCTCGAAGTGGAGCGAGGAGTGCCTCGAGCCAGGACGGATCCCCGAATACGTCGCTGAGGCGGTCCGGCAGGCCTCCTGGGGCAATCCGGGCGTCGCCTACCTGGAGGTACCGGAGGACATCCTGGCCCAGAGCGCCGAGTCCGAGGGCGGGGGCTGGCTGCCTCCGGCCCCGCGTTGCGTGCCACCCACCGCCGACCTGGAGGTGCTGGTCCGTCTCCTGCGGGAGGCGGAACGACCTCTGGTGGTGGCAGGGTCCGGAGCGTTCTTCTCCGGGTCCGGGGTGGCATTGCGCCGCTTCCTGGAACGCACCGGGATCCCTTTGACCACCACCAGTGCGGCGCGAGGTCTGGTCGACGACGACCACCCGCTGTGCCTGGGCAGCCTGGTGCACGGGGGCGCCGCCCTTGCCTGGGCGTCCCTGGCCCTTGTACTCGGCTCCCGCTTCAACGCCAACCTCATGTACGGCCGGACCCCACTCTTCGGCGAGGACCAGGTGGTGGTCCAGCTCGACCTTCGCCCCGAGCACCTGGGAGGTCCGAGGGCGCCCCAGCTGGCTCTCGCGGGTGACGTGGCGGCCACCCTGGATATGCTCACCGACTCCTGGACAGACCCGCCCGAGCGCTGGTCTGACTGGCAGGCTCAGGCTCAGTCGGCGGCCGCCGCCAGTCAGGAGCTCTGGGCTTCCGAGACAGAGGAGCCCGCTTCGCCACTGCATGCCGGTTGGCTTGCCAAGGAGGCGGCGACGATCTTCGAGGAGCAGGCCAGGCCCGGGTTGTGGGTGTCGGACGGCGGCAGCAGCGTCACCTGGGGCATTGCCTTCTCCCGGGCTCACGCGCCCGGCACCAACATGCTGATCGGCTCCGCGCTGGGCACGCTGGGGGTAGGTCTCCCCTTCGCGATCGGAGGCGGCCTCGCCCATCCCGAGCGGGCGGTGCTGCTCTTCAGCGGTGACGGGGCCTTCGGGTTCTCCGCCATGGAGATCCAGACTGCCGCCACCCAGAAGGTGGGTCTGGTGGCGGTGGTGGTCAACAACGGGGTGTGGCGAGGGCCCGGGACCAGCCGAGACCAGGTGGGCCGGGAGATAGATCACGCCGCCCTGGCGACCTCGCTGGGTGGCTGGGGAGAACGGGCCTCAACTCAAGAGGAGTTCTCGGCGGCGCTCCGCCGCGCCTTCGATGTCGCCCGGAACGGGGTGCCCTGCGTGATCGACGCCCGCTCCGACCCCAAGGTGGTCAGCAACCTCCTGCGGGGTCTTGACGAGCTGGGCCTGATGTAGGGGTGGGCCCGGTCTCCCCGGGCCTGCCCGGCGACCACGCCGAGGTGGGATCAGGCTGTGGCTTCCGGGAGCCACAGCCTGGTGGCAACGCGCCCGCGCGGCCGCACTCTGGTGAGTCCGGTCTGGCGCTGGCCACCTATTCACCTATGTCGGTCAGGGCACTAGGCCGCCAAGCAAGTGTCCAGCGGACTGGTGCGGCGGGCGGGCGGCCCGGAAATGGATTGGTGGCGTTGACGCGGACGCCGGGGGACGACGCCTCACGGTCTCCCCTTATCGATCGTCGCAACCTTGTCGCAGCATGAATCCCGATCCTTGAGTCGCTGGGCCATAGAGTCGGCTCACTGTGCGGCGAAGGATGTCCAGCAAATTGGCCTCGGCAGTGCGAGCCGGCGTGTCTCTCACCGCGGTCCTGGGTGCGCTGGCGCTGGGCCTGGCCAATCCCACTTCAGCCAGGGCCGGAAGCGAGGCAGGCAGTTCCTATGTGCCCCTGGCGCCGTACCGGATCCTGGACACCAGGCTCAGCGGAGACCCGGTGGGGAACAACAGCACCGAGAATCTCACGGTCACTGGCATCGACTCGGTGCCGACGGCCGCCACCGCGGTGGTGCTGAATGTCACTGCCTCGGACCCGACCAGCCCCAGCTACCTCACCGTGTTTGCGGCTGGAGAGAGCACTCCCAATGTATCCAACCTGAACTTCTCTTCCGGAGAAACCGTCGCCAACCTGACCGTAGTCCCAGTTGGAGTCAACGGCCAGGTCACGATCTACAATGCCGCCGGCACGGTCGCGGTGATCGTTGACCTGGAAGGGTACTTCGAGGCCAGTTCGTCCAGCAGCACCGCGGGCAGCTATGTCGCCTTGAACCCGGCCCGGATCACCGACACCAGGGCCGGCAGCGGCGAGCCCAACAGTGGAGACCCACTGACGCCAAGAGGAACCCTGAACGTTCAGGTCGACGGCGAGGGCGGCGTCCCGTCCGCCGGAGTGGAGGCCGCCGCTCTCAACGTCACCGTGACCGACACCACACAGTACAGCTACCTCACGGCCTTCCCGGGCGGGGGCGCCCTGCCCCTGGCCTCCAACCTCAACTGGTGGCCGGGCGACACGGTGGCCAACCGCGTGATCGTCCCTGTCGGCGCCTCAGGAGAGGTGAGCATCTACAACTCTCAGGGGGACGCCGATCTGGTGGTGGACGTTGTCGGCTACTTCGCTGATGGCACCAGCACCCCCAGCAACGCCAGCCTCTTCTACCCGATGAGCCCGATCAGAGTGCTCGACACCAGGATTGACGCCGGAACCCCGGGGGCGAACAGCTACCTGCCGGAGCAGCTGGCGGGAGTTGACGGCATCAGCTCGATCGCCAACGCCATAGTCGCCAACCTGACCTCGACCGATGCCACGGAGTCCAGCTACTTCAGTCTTGTTCCCGAGCAGACGACGCCGACCACCTCCGATGCCAACTTCAGCGCCAATCAAACCGTGCCCAACTTGGTGATAACTGCCCTCAGCAGTGAGGGTGAGACGAACATCTACAACGACCGGGGCACGGCCGACGCGATAGTTGACGTCTTCGGCTTCTTCGAGCCAGAGGGAACGCCGGGCCCGCCAGCCGTTGCGCCCTGCACGTCAGCCAGCCTCAATCCGGGCGCCACCACCGCCACCCAGGGGACTCCGATGGCTGTCACCGCCGGCTCCAGCTGTCCCGCTGCGGTCAGCTATGAATACTGGTATCAGCCGTCGTACAGCTCAGCCTGGGTGCTGGCACAAAGTTGGACCAGTGACGGTGGCTACAGTTATGACACCAGCAACTGGGCCCCGGGGACCTACGGGTTGGCGGTGTGGGCGAGCACGGCAGGCGCCTACCAGTCGGTGAGCGCCAGCACCAGCGTCCTCTCCAATGCCACCGTGCTGGTGTCCGGGGTGACCTACTCAGCCCAGATCTACGGCATGAGCTGTGAGGAGGCCTCCCTGGAGATGGGCCTCTCACACGAAGGCATCTCCGTGACGCAGCAGCAGGTGCTCGATGCCGAGGGGGTCAATGAGAGCGTGCCTGGAATCGGTCCCGCCTACACCAAGGCGGATCCCATGGTCAACTTCGTGGGCCCGCCCAATGGCCGTGAGGCGGCTGGCTATGAGCCAGGCACCTACTACGGCGCCATCGTCGACGCCGCCGACCTGCTCGGGGGCGATGTGATCGCAGCCGGAGAGGACATCAGCCCGACCGCGGTCTACGACTACGTCGATCAGAACCATCCGGTGGAGGTGTGGGTCACCTTCGACTTCCATGTTGACCACGGCACCACCTGGCTGACCAATGGGGTCCACACCTGGCCCTGGGCAGGCCCGGACGAGCACGTGGTGCTGATCGTCGGGATCGACAACAACTCGGTCCTGATCGACAATCCCTGGCCGGTGGGCGGTGATGGTGCCGAGTACTACGGACAGGATCAGTGGGTTCCCATGAGCACCTTCCAGAGTGTCTACGGTGTCTACGCTGACATGGCGGTTGTTCTCCAGTAGGAGCCACCAGGTGGGTCCAGTGGTGAGGCACCGCCGCCCCGCTTCGGCGTCGTGATCCCCNNCCCACCTGAGAGGGGCGTCTCGGGGCCGCCGGCCGGGGGACCTTTTCCCGCGACCTTGACCTGCTGCCTCCCCTGGCGGCCAGAGGTCCAGCGGGCTCAAGGAGGAGGTTGCAGGGCGGCTCTCCGCCAGCGGCCTCTCGGGGGCGGAGGGCGATTCTGGTCAGTCCGGGGTCGGCGGAACCGGGAGCGGTACCGGGGGCCCAATTGCTGGTCTTCTCGGTCCGAGACATCGCGGACAGGGGAATGAGGCGTTCGCGGTGATGGATTAGCCCGGCGCCCTGCTCGAGCTTGACGATGCGCCCTGCTCGGTCCCTTGGGTGAGGGTCCCTGACAAGCTGCCCCGTGCCCCGAAGCGTCGGCCGGGGCAAGCTCCGGGTTGACGCATTGATCGCCGCTCCAGGGCCCGTCCCCAATTACGGGGAGTAGGGTCCCTGTGGCCTGCCGGGTCCGGAGCCCTCCGGCCGAGGCAGACAATGGGGACGTGGATGGTCCCGCCATGGCCGTTGGCGACCCGGTCGCTGAGGCGCCCGCAGGCCAGCCCGGGCTCAAGGTCTCAGGCCTCTTCCACCGCTTCGGCGAGCTGGTCGCCGTGGACGGCCTCACGGTCCAGGTCGGCCCCGGGGAGATCGTGGGGCTCGTCGGCCGCAACGGGGCAGGCAAGACGACGGCCATGCGGGCCGTGATGGGCATCATCCGCCCCGAGAGGGGCGACATCAGATGGTCCGGCCACCCGGTTGGCCCCACGGATCGGCTGCGATTTGGCTACATGCCGGAGGAGCGGGGACTCTACCCGCAGATGCGAATCCTTGACCAGTTGGCCTATTTCGCCCAGCTGCACGGACTCGCCCCGGCCACCGCCAGGGGAGAGGCCCATCGCTGGCTCCTCCGGCTGGGTCTTGAGGGCCGCGGGCTGGACCGGGTCGTCGCCCTCTCGCACGGAAACCAGCAACGGGTCCAGCTCGCGGTCGCGCTGGTGCACCACCCGGAGCTGCTGGTGCTGGACGAACCCTTCGCCGGGCTGGACCCCACCGCGGTGGACGCCCTCTCGGACATCCTCCGAGCCGAGGCCCAACGGCAGGCGGCAATCCTGTTCTCCAGCCACCAGCTCGAGATCGTCGAGCGGCTCTGCAGTCGCGTCGTGATCTTGGAGGAGGGTCGGGTCCTCGCCGCCGGCACCCTTGAGGAGCTGCGGGCTCGCCGCCCGCGGCAGTTGCGTGTGAAGGTGGGTGGATCCGCCGAATGGGCCGCCCAGCTACTCGGCGTTCAGGTGGTTCGGCAGGACGCGGACGGCGTGGTGCTGCTCCTCGGGCCCGGCACGGACCCCCAGCTGATACTGAGGGCGGCCCAGGCCTGCGGGCCGGTGCAGCAGTTTGGCTTCGAAGCCAGTGGACTCGTTGACCTCTACCGGCAGCTGGTGTCGGCATGAACCGGATACCAACCACCCGCCTGATCGTGCAACGAGAGGTCGGGGAGCGGCTGCACAGCCGCTTCACCTGGGCCATGGCTGCGCTGACTGCCCTGTTCGTGGTGGCGATCATCGTCGTCCCGGCAGTCTTGCGCCAGCCAACGCAGCCGACGGTCGTCGGACTGGTCGGCCCATCGGCCGAGGCACTCGCGCCAGCGCTTCGGACCACCGCCAAGGCCGCCCGGGTGGCCATCAGGATCGTGGACGTGAGGGGCAGTACCGAGGCGAGGTCCGAGGTGGCCAAGGGGTCCCTCGATGTCGCCCTCAGCCTGGGCCCTGACTCGGCGCGGGCAGAGGTCAAGAGGACACTCTCCCCAACCATGGCCGCGCTGTTGCAGGCGACGGTTGACCAGGCCCATCAGAAGCGCGCCCTCAGCGAGGCGCGGATACCCCTGTCGAAAGTGCTGCCCGCTTTGCAACCCGTGCCCTTCTCGACAAGAACGCTTGACCGCGTTACCGCCGACCAAGCCGCACGAGATGTTGCGGCGATTGCTGCTGGCTTGCTTCTCTATGTCAGCCTGGCTCTCTATTCTGGAGCGGTCGCCAGCGGCGTCGCTCAGGAGAAGACCTCCAGAACCGCGGAAGTTCTCCTTGGAGCTGTCCGGCCGAGTCAGTTGATGAATGGAAAGGTTCTGGGCATCGGTGCGTGCGGGCTGGGCCAGCTGGGAATCGCCGCCGTGGCTGGACTCATCGCCAACGCAGCCGCACGTGAGGCTGTCATCCCCTCCACGATTTGGCTTCTGCTACCAGCGATTCTGCTGTGGTTCGTGTTGGGATTCGCACTTTACGCGTTCGCCTGCGCGGCCGCGGGAGCCATGGTGGCACGCCAGGAGGAGGTCCAGGCCGTGACCATGCCCCTGCTGATGCCCCTGATCGTCGGGTTCCTGCTCACCTACGCTGTCGCCTTCTCCTCTCCGAACACGTTGTGGCTTCAGGTGCTGTCCTTTCTCCCCCCACTGGCCCCCATGCTGATGCCCGCCCGGCTGGCCATAGGGCAGGTGGCGGCCTGGCAGATGCCAGCAGCCGTGCTCATCATGGTCGTCTCCATCTGCGGGACCGCGCGCCTCGCGGCTCGAATCTACGCCAGCTCGCTTGTTCGCGGCGGGGCCAGACTCAGCTGGCGGGCTGCCCTGCGCTTGGGGGGCGAGTAGGTCGGCTGAGCCCGCCATCTCGATCTCGATGTGAGCCACGGGCCGAGCCTGGGCCCGGGCCCGCTGGCCCCGATCCGGCGCCGGCTTGGTCCGGGGGGTTTGGCCGCCAAGTTGGAGCCTGAATCAGGGTGACGGCGATGGTCGGGCCGAGTCGATCCCGGTCGCTGCGACGTGACCGACCTTGGGGCAGTTGGGGGCAGGTGCTCGCGACCCCGGGGGATCCACCTGTTGCAATGGGGGAAATCGTCCGTCCGGCGACTGTGAGGGCTTGAGTAGGATGGCTGCCGTGAGGTTCGCTGTCCCCTGTGAGAGCGTCGAAGGAGAACGGCGGATCCCGGTCAGTCCGGACTCGATCGCCCGCCTCAAGCCGCTCGGCTTGGAGGTGTGCGTTCAGGCCGGGGCGGGGGTGGAAGCCGGCTTCTCCGACGCTGTCCTCGAGGAGGCGGGCGCGGAGATCGCGCCGGACCTGGCCCACTGCCTTGAGGGGGCCGGGATGGTGTGCAAGGTGCAGCCGCCCTCCGCCGAGGAGGCGGCCGCGCTGCCCGAGGGGTCGGCGCTGATCAGCTTCCTTCCCGCCTCGACGCCGCCCGACGTTGTCGCCCAGCTGGTGAAGCGGCGGATCACCGCCTTCAGCTTCGAGTTGGTGCCGAGGATCAGCCGGGCCCAGGCGATGGACGCCCTCTCCTCCCAGGCCTCGATCGGTGGGTACAAGGCGGTGCTGGTGGGAGCTGCGCGCCTGCCCAAGATCCTGCCCCTGCAGATGACCGCAGCCGGCACCATCGCGCCCGCCCGGGTGCTGGTGATGGGCGCGGGCGTCGCCGGGCTTCAGGCCATCGCCACCGCCCGCCGGCTCGGGGGCGTGGTCGAGGCGACCGATGTCCGGTCCGCGGTCAAGGAGGAGGTCCAGAGCCTGGGCGCCACCTTCGTGGAGATGGAGCTCGAGGCCCAGGAGGGCGAGGGGGGATATGCCCGGGAGCAGACCGAGGAGTTCCTCACCCGCCAGCGTGAGCTGATCGCCCAGAGGGTCGAGCAGAGCGACCTGGTGGTGACCACCGCTGCAGTGCCCGGCCGCCGGGCGCCGGTGCTCATCACCAAGGAGGTGGTGGAGCGGATGCGGACCGGCTCGGTGATAGTCGACCTCGCGGCCGACACTGGTGGCAACTGCGAGCTGACCCGGCCCGGGGAGGAGATCCAGGTGGGAGGGGTCACCATCCTCGGCTGGCGCAACCTGCCTGCCACCGTACCCACCACCGCCAGCCAGATGCTGGCCCGCAATGTGGCTGCCATCGCGGGTCACCTGATCAAGGAGGGCAAGCTGGTGCTCGACTTCGAGGACGAGATCACGGGTGGGAGCTGTGCTGTGCACGATGGGGAGATTCGCAACCAGCTGATGCGGGAGGCCGCTGAGGCGGGGTCGAAGCCGTCGTGAACGCTCAGCTGGTCAACGAGATCTCGATCTTCGTTCTGGCGGTCTTCCTCGGCTTCGAGGTCATCTCCAAGGTTCCCACCATCCTCCACACCCCCCTCATGTCCGGGAGCAACGCCATCCACGGGGTGATCCTGGTGGGCGCCATGGTGATCATGGCCACCGCCCACGGGGCAGTCCAGGACGTGGTTGGATTCCTGGCGGTGGTGCTGGCCACCATCAACGTCGTCGGCGGCTACGTGGTTACCGACCGCATGCTGGAGATGTTCAAGAGCCGCAATCCCCGGGGACAGAAGCAACCGTGATGAGTTCTAGGACCACCGCTGCGTCGTTGGTCGCCCTCGGTTGCCGACCGAGGCCAGGGAGGGGGCTGGGCTGATGCACCTCTCCTCGGGGATCACCCTGCTCTACCTGCTGGCGGCGGTGCTGTTCATAGTCGGCCTCCACCAGCTGAGTTCCCCTCGTCATGCCCGCTCCGGCAACCTGGCGGCCGCCCTGGGGATGGGCATCGCCTTCGTCGCCACCATCTTCGTGCTGCACCATTCCGGGTTCAACCTGCTCCTGATGTCGATCGCCATCTTGATCGGGCTGCCGGTGGGGGCCATCGCCGCCCGGTCCGTGAAGATGACGGCGATGCCACAGATGGTGGCCTCCTTCAACGGAGTGGGCGGCGGTGCGGCGGCGCTCGTCGCCCTGATCGAGTTCATGAGGGTGCCGGCTGGTACGTCGGCCTCGCTGGTCCTGTCGATTTCGGTGGTCTTCGCGGTGGTGATCGGCGCGGTCAGCTTCGCCGGGTCTGCGATCGCCTTCACCAAGCTCCAAGAGATGATGCGAGGCACTCCAATCACCTATCCCGGCCAGCAGCCGGTGAACGGCGTGGTGGCGGCCGCCATCGTCGTCATGGGGGTGCTGATCGTCGTCACCCACATCGGCGTGGCCGCCCTCTGGGTGCTGCTCGTGCTGGCGCTGGTCCTGGGGGTGGCGTTCGTGCTGCCCATCGGCGGAGCTGACATGCCGGTGGTGATCTCGCTCCTCAACGCCTTCACCGGCCTGGCGGTGGCCGGCGACGGGTTCGTGGTGGGCAACCCGGTGCTGATCGTGGGTGGCACCCTGGTGGGCGCCTCCGGGAGCTTCCTCACCAAGATGATGTCGGACGCCATGGGGCGTTCCCTGAACAACCTGCTGTTCGGCGCCTTCGGCAAGGTCCTGGTGAGCCCGGATGCCGTCGGCGCGGCGCAGCGGAGCGTCCGCTCCGGCACTGCAGAGGACATCGGCACCCTGCTCGCCTACTCCCAGCGGGTGATCATCGTCCCCGGCTACGGGCTCGCCGTGGCCCAGGCTCAGCACGCCGTCCGCGACTTGGCCGATGCCCTGGAGAAGCGGGGCGTGACCGTGGACTACGCCATCCACCCCGTGGCGGGCCGCATGCCCGGGCACATGAACGTNNGCCCTGGTGATCGGCGCCAACGACGTGGTCAACCCGGCCGCCCGCAACTCGCCTGGCAGTCCGATCTACGGGATGCCCATCCTCAACGCTGATGAGGCCAAGAACGTCATCTTTATGAAGCGCTCGATGCGGCCGGGCTTCGCGGGCATCGACAACGAGCTGCTCTACGACCCCAAGACCACCATGCTCTTCGGCGATGCCAAGGACTCCCTGATCAAGCTGGTGGCCGCCGTCAAGGCGGCCTGAGAGGCGCCCTAGCCCCGCGCAGCGCTTGGGGCGGCTCCCGTGCCCAGGACCGGGTTCGATGCGGTAGCGGGGTCCATTCCAACTCCGCTCCGGGGCCGGATCGAGGCGCCGGGTGAAGGCGGTGGTAGCAACGGATCCCCCCGCGGGGGAAGGGCGCCAGTTGGGCGCCCGCCACTCCTGGGCCTCGAGTTGAAGGCCTGGATCCCCCCGTGCCAGCGTCGACCGTCGGGTCCCCGGCGGAGTGACCACTCGGCCGGTCCGAGCCCGTTGGCGATCCTTGCCAGATGGCGCTCCACGCCGGCCGGCTGGACTGGGCCGCGCGCCCGGCACGACTCGCGGAGATGGGCGAGTTCTCTGCCGCCTCCCTCTCGGTTGGCCTGGGCCGGTCCGCGAGCCGGCGGTGCGCGACTGGGAACCGGCCCGCACCGGGCGGGCCACCGTCCGGACCCCACGCCCTCCAGCTGGTCTCTGGTGGACAACCGATGCGCTCGAGCTGGTGTGCCACGGTCCCCAGGGCGCCGGCGCGGTTCAGGCCACGCTGCGGCGCACGAACTCCGCGAAGCCGGTCGGCCGACGACCCAGCAGCCAGCTGAGTACGTTGGGATTTCCCGTGATGCCATAGCGGCCGTAATGGAAAAGGAGCGCGTGCCTCCCCAGCCATCTCATCTGGGGGGAACGGCCTTCGGCAGTGTGGGATCTACTAGTCGCCCCCCCCAGTGGGCCTGGCTGACCGGGCGGCTCTGGGACGAGCTGCTCCTGAGGCGCCGCCCGGGCTGTGTTTGTTGGTCCCGGCGGCGCATGCCTCGCAGCGGCCGCGGAAGATCACCTGGGCTTCGTCGATGTCGGCTCCCGGCAGCTCAGCCTCCAGGCACGGAGTGACTCCGACGACACAGGGAATGTCGCGGACCGTGCCGCAGGTCCGGCAGACGAAGTGGTGGTGGGCATCGGAGCCAGCCTCGTAAAGCGCCGGGCCCGGCCCGGTCGCGGCGACTGTGACCAGCCCCGCGTCCGCCAGCGAGCCCAGGACGTTGTAGACGGATCCGCGCAGCATCGGCTCACCATCCGCTGCCAGAGCCAGCCTCACCTGGTCCGCCGAGTGGTGCCCCCCGTGCCCACGAAGAAAGCGCAGCACAAGGAGGCGGGGCCTGGTCGCCCGAAGCCCCGCCTCCCGCACGTCATTCCCGAGCCGGCCGACGGTTAGGAGATCTGCTCGCGCAACATCCACAGTTGCTTTTCCAGTTCGCGACCCAACTCGATGAGCACGTCCTGGCTCAACGCGTCCCCACTGTCGAGACGCCGCACCCGTCCGCGTACCCGATCGGCGATCGTGCCCATCCGGTCCGCGACCAGTCGCGCCGCGGTCGGCCCGTCGAGCTTGCCCTCCGGCATGGCCGGCAGGCCCGAGCTGGCGGCAACCGTGGCGGTGCGTCCGTCAGCTGCCACCCCGATCGCCTCGAGGCGCTCGGCGACGACGTCCGCCGCCTCGCGGGCGGACCCTGAGATCTCGTCGAACTCCAAGTGCAGTGGCATGAAGAGTGGGCCGGTGAGGTTCCAGTGGGCTTGCTTGGCGATGAGGGAGAGATCGATCAGCTCGAGGAGCGTTGCTTGGAGCTCGGCGCTGGCACTGCCACTCGTTGCCGCCGGCACCGATCCGGTCCGAACCTCTGTGATGCTCACGGCGACCACCTCCCCATTGGCCCAGGAGGCTCCTCTGCCGCCTGGACGTGATTACGACAATGTCATTATAGTGCGTTGTTTAGACACTNNACGGCCAGCCCCGAGGTCAAGAAGGCGTGGCGCCCCCAAGTTATGGCCCACTCCTGCTGGGCCAGCCAGCCAGCCCTGCTGGTGGGCCGAGTGACGGTTGATCGGGCGATGGACGGTTAGGACCCTGGGGCGGCGCTTCCTGCGATCAACAGCAGAGGGTGAGACGGTCCTAAGACGGGCCGAGGAACGTCTGGCGGAGGCCGGGGGATGAGCGCGGCGGGCGAGTGCGAGTCCTGAAGTTGGAGCTGGTCGCTGGGCGACTACCGTCCGAGAAGAAGCCAAAGCGGTCCTAGAGCCAAGGACAATCAGTCCGGTCCGCGGGCACGTCTGAAACGTCCAATGAGACGCAGGCCGGGGACCAGCTGCGGTACCTGCTCACGGTAGCGAGGGTAGCCGTCGGGGAAGGCTGTCAGCAGCACTCGTTCCTCCGCCCTGATCCTGATCTCGAACAGGATCAGACCCACGGGAAAGAGCAGGATCCACTGCCCAATCCCCGCCAGCAACCAGGTGCCGGCAAGCATCCCCAGGAGCCCAGTCTAGATGGGATGTCGGGTGATCCCGTAAGGGCCATCGGTCCGCAGGGCGTGTTGCTCCTTGATCGTCGGATGCGAACTCCACATGGTTCCCAGGGCGAAGCGTGCCCACAACGTGAACCCCGTCGAGGCCAGCAACACCATCAGTCCGAAGATGTGCACCCAGAGTGTCTGTGCCGTCAAGGAGTGCCAGTCAGCGGAAGGCACGATTCTTAGGGTCAGCAAGGCAATGAGTGCCAATACGATGACCGCCCCAACGAGCGCGAGGGATCCGGAGGGAGCTCCGGTACGCTCTGAGGGCCCACGAGATGAGTTGTAGAGCGCTCCGTTAACCCAGGTAAGCACCACCGTGCCCCAGCACGTGGTGGTGCCCACCATGGCCAGCAAACTCATATGCGACGCTCTGATCTCAGGGGCAGCTCAAGGTGGACCAGGCCGGTCAACGTCGCGGATATGCCCCGCGCCGCAGGATGGCGACGTGGTCGCCGTAGTAGAGGAGGTTGGCCTCCATCATGGTCCCCTGCATGGTCCGAGCTGGATATCGGCGAGAGCATGGGGGCGGAGGCCTGCCCAGTGGCTACCGTCCAGCCGTTGTGGATCGCCCGGCTGCCATCGCGCAGCCATCACCTGGGTCTGGGGATTCGGGCTGGCTTCCCGCCGAGTTCCTGGCTCTTCCTCCCATCCGTCCCAGAAACGCATCGAAGGTGCAGCTCCACCCCGGCTTGCTGCCTCCCCGCCTTCAGATACCCGCTGCCCGTCCGGGCGGGAGGAGGTGGAGCGGATCAGCAGTGCGCGGCTGGCGTCCCGCCAGATTGACCCTGAAGCGCCCCTCCCCGGCGCCTGCGGCGCTCAGATCGCGGTGCTCAGACGAGGACGGGCCGGCTCATCTCGCTGACGTGGTCCGCCGGTGGCCGGCGCGCTTCGCCACCTCCTGGAGGCGCACCGCGATGAGCTTCTCCACCAGCGCCCTCGGCAGCGGCGCGTCCACGGCGAAGTGGAGTGAGCCCGCGGTGGTCACGTAGCCAGCGAGATCGTCCGGCAGCTCGGAGATCACGGATCCGCTGTGGGGCAGGTAGCTGAGGTGATTCGTGAAGGCCGCGAATCCGGCGATCACCTTGCCGCGCAGTCGGAAGGCGGGCATGCCATACGCGATGCACTGCTCGGCATCGGGAATGACGTCGAGAATCGTCTGCCGCAGCGTGCTCAGCGTGGTCCGCTTGGGGTCCTCGAGCCCGGCCAGGTACGCGTCGATCTCTGCCTGGGACACGATGACATCCTCGGTTGCCGGGCGGGGCGCGTCAAGGCGAGGTTGCGGGCCATCCGACCGGCCGCGGCGTGGATCAGCGGGCACCTGCTAGCCGCGTCCAAGCCGGGCGGGAGGGCCGCTACACCCCGATTCAAGGCGAGGGAGCAGCCTGCTCTGAGTAGCGGGTTCCCAGAACACCCTCTGCTGTTGATCTGAACCGAAGGGGAATGGTGGAGTGGCGTGACTGTTGATCACTCGCTGATCACTGCGGCGCGGCTGCGGCGGGGCTGCTTCGAAGCTTGATCTCGCCGAGAGGGCCCCGGGTGGAGGTACCTCCGCCGGCCTCAAGACCCCGCCGCCGATTACTGGCCGGCTGACACCGCCCCCCGCCGATGGACGATGCAGGGCTGCTGCTGACCTCTTCCGTATCCCCAAACCCCGGCGCGTCGCCCTCCCTGACACCGACTCCACGCTTGGCGCGCGGTGCCGTGCCGTGGTGGCCACGCCGGCGAGGGCGATGCACCCCCGAGGCTCCGCCGCGGTCAGCGGCAGAAGGCGACGGCGGCAGCGGTGAGGACCCTGGTGCAGGCGATGGTGCTGGGGAGGTCAGCCCACTCAACGTCAGCGTGCATGCCATCACCCGCCGAGCCGAACAGAACGGTGGGAATGCCAGCCGCAGATATGAACGCGGAGTCAGCCCAGTAGGTCACCCCCACCATGTCGAGAGGGCGTCCTAGGACGCGCTCGCCGGCGTCGCAGAGGGTGGCTACCACCGGTGCCGAGGGGTTGGTCTCGAGGGGATCCCGAGCCAGGGTGGTCCGATAGGTAGCGACCAGGTCGGGATCGTGAGCGCGGCAGCGGGCGAGCAAGTCCGCGATTTCGCCTTCGACGTCGGCAGTGGTCTCCCCGGGCAGAGTGCGGCGTTCCAGGGTGAGCACGCAGTGACCGGGAATGGTCGCCTCCTCGTGGCCTCCCGCGATGATCGACGCATGCACGCTGCCCGCTCCCAGTGAGGGGTGCTGCCGGGCGCGGAGCCGCTGGTTGAGCTCCTCCAGGGCGACCAGGATCGGTCCAGTCTTGACGATGGCATCGACGCCGAGGTGGGGACGCGAGCCGTGCGCCGCCTTCCCGACGATGTGGAGCTCGATCCACAAGAACCCTCGGTGCGCCGTGCCCACGGCGAGCTCCGTCGGCTCGGTAACAATGGCCGCATCCGCGCTGATGTGATGGAGGACCTGCTGGACACCGGCGCTGGAGTGCTCCTCATCAGCGACCGCGGCGACGATGACTTCGCCGCTGATCCCCGCCGCGGCGGCGTCGCGGCAGGCGACCAGGGCCGCCGCCAGGCCGGCCTTCATGTCGTACGCGCCCCGTCCGTAGAGACGATCGCCGTCGATGCGGGGCACCAGAGGGTCACTCATGCCGGCCAGCCCGACGGTGTCCAGATGTCCGCACAGGAGCAGCGTCCGGCCATCGCCCGCCCTTCCGGTCCGAACGATGACGTTCGGGCGGCCGGGGGTCTCCTCGAGAGGCTCGGCCTTCAGCCCCGCTCGGTTGGCCCAGTCGGCGACGAGCGCCGCGACCGGCCCTTCCCCGGCAGCCCCCATCACCAGCGACGGATTGACCGAGTCAATGCTGACGAGATGGGCCAGCAGGTCGACGACATCCCGGTTGCTGTTCACGGCCGTCCTTGCTGCCCCCCAGCGACCCGGCTTCCCCTGCCACTCCACGATATCAACACGGGATCCGGATCGAGCCCCGTCCCCCGGCGCGGCGAGTCACGCTGGCGGGGCTGGCCTGCGCGGTGGTTTCTGGACCGGGGCTGAGCACCGCGGAGTGGCGTGGCCCCCGCCTGTCGCCCCAGCCGAGTTCGACCCCTGGCGTAGCCCCGCTGGCGACCCCCGTTCATCAGCGGCGACGCCACCGCGGAGATGGTCACAAGGGGCCGCCCTGACCGGCCGGCCAGCTCTGAGGCTGGTGCGGCTCTGGTCCAGCCCGCAGACTCAGCCGCGAGGGCGGCGGATTGCGTCCTGGATCTCGCTGACGGCGCTCTCGGGGTCGGCCACATCCACCACCAACTCACTGAAGTGCTCGTGCTGCAGTGAGATCACGATCGCGTGCCCCTCGTGGTGGACGTCCCAGAACACCATGCCCTTCGAGTTGACGAAGGTTCCCGCCTGCAGCACGCCCGGGATCCGGGCTCCCGCCACCTTCACGCCGCTGGCGACGCTTGCGTGGGCCTCGGGGTCGGCGCGCACCCCAGTGATGTCATCGAGGGGGATGGTCAGGTGACCCCGCATGGCCCAGAGCTTGTCCAACCCTTCCACGGTCAGCTCAAGTACCCCGTCCTTGATGCGGTAATCGGTCACCTACTGAGCATACTGGGGTGGCAGACCATCGGCAAGCCGAGCTCCGCTGGCTCGGGGGCAGCGGATGCTGGGTGCGATCGTTCCACCGAGGATCGCCCGTCCTGCGGACCTTCGGCGCTGCCAGCCACGTCCGGTGCGGCCCCGCCAGAGGCCTCTGTGGCGGTTGGTCAGGCGTCGGTGGGGATCCCAGCCGGGGAAAGCGCGCATGCGCCGGAGGCGAGGGTGCCGCGGCGACGAGCACAGCGACAGCGGTGGCAAGGCCTCCTCGGGTCACGGCCAGATCCTGCAGGGCGATCGGCACACCGCGGATCCACCCAATCCTCCTGGCGTCAGAGGCGCTGCACCAGCTCGTGCTTCACCTTCCACCCCTCCACTCGCCGCAGCGCCCCAGCCCGAATAAGAAGAGCGCCCGAGACTTGCTCCCGGGCGCTCCGTGCCTGGTTAACTCGCCAATGCCTCCTCTTCAGGAGCAGCCGGAGGTGCTCCCACAGTTCATGCACTTGTAGCAGGCACCGTTGCGGACCATGAGGGAGCCGCACTCGGAGCAGGAGGGAGCGTCCTCCTGGTTGCGGTAGGTGAGATCGGAGAAGAGCTGCTTGGAACTCGCGTGACCAGGGCCGGTGGGCATGGTGAGGGTGGCGCTGGGAGCCGGGGCAGCCTGGGTGCCCGTCGAGAGGGTGGCACTGTCCATCGCCTCCTCCCTTCGGCTGATGATGCCCAAGGCGTCCCTGTCCTCGGCGGATAGATAGCGGGCCGCCAGCCAGCGGAAGATGTAGTCCACGA
>PLTL01000016.1 GCA_003164475.1 Candidatus Dormiibacterota bacterium
GTGCGCCCACGACGTCAAGCGGCGGATGTCCGAGGCCCGTCAGCCGCTCAGCCGCGCCGAGGAGCACGCGCTACGGCGGTCTGTCCTCGACCGGCTCTTCGGGCTGGGCGAGCTGCAGCCGCTGCTCGACGATCCCGACACCGAGACGATCGTCGTGAACGGTCCGGACCGGGTCTTCCTATACCGCGCCGACGACACGCGCCGGCGCCTGGAGCACCCCATCGCCGACTCGCCCGAGGAGCTGATCCGGCTGATCCAGCGCCTGGCCGCGCGGGAGGGGCTTGCCGAACGGCCGTGGGACTCCGCGCATCCAGCTCTCGACCTCACCCTGCGCGACGGCTCGCGCCTGCACGCGGTGCGCGACGTGGTGCGCGCCCCGGCGGTCACCATCCGTCGCCACCGCCTGATGCGGCTCAACCTCGACGACCTGGTCCGGATGCGCACCCTCCACCCCGCCGACCGGGAGCTGGTGGAGGCGGCCATCCTGGCCCAGCAGACGGTCATGGTCTGCGGTGGCCCCTCGGCCGGGAAGTCCACCACCCTGCGCGGCCTGGCCACCGCCATCCCCCCTGAGCGCCGCATCGTCTCCATCGAGGCGACCCTCGAGCTGCACCTGGACGACGACGTCGAGGCCCACCCCGACTGCGTCGCCATGCAGACCCGGGCCGCCAACCTGGAGGGGCGCGGGGAGCTCAGCTCCCGCGACCTGTTCCGCGAGGCGCTGCGGATGTCGCCGGACGTGCTGATCGTCGGCGAGGTGCGCGGTCCCCAAGAGGCCCTTCCCATGCTGATGTCGGTGGCGGCGGGGGGAGCCGCCGGTTCGCTCAGCACCATCCACGCCCGCTCCTCGGCGCACGCCCTGGCCATGCTCCAGACCTACGTCCTGATGGGAGAGGAACGGCTTCCCTTCGAGGCCTCGGCGCCGCTCGTCGCCAGCTCGATCGACCTGGTTCTGCACGTGGAGCGCCGCCTCGACGAGCGGGGCAAGAAGCACCGGGTTGTCTCCTCCATCCGGGAGGTGTGCGGCTTCCACGGGCCCACTGTCACGACCAACGAGGTGAGTTGCATCGACAGCAGGGGGCAGCACTCCACGCCCGTTTCCCTGAGCTCGGACCGGCGCCAGCGCCTGCACGAGGCCGGGTACCGCCCCACGCAGCTGGGAGTGGTCTGACCGTGCTCGCGCTCGCCGTCCTGCTCGGCGCCGGGTTCGGCCTGGGGGTTTTCCTGCTGCTCGTCGCCGCCCTGGGAAAGGGGGGCGCGGAGGGCGCGGTGGGTGAGGCGCTCCGCCGCCGGCTCCGGAGCTGGCGGGCGGATCCGGAGAGCTGGCTGGTGCAGGGAGGCCTGGGTGTGATCGCCGGAGTGGCGGTGGGGCTGATCACCGGCTGGGTGGTGGCCGGGCTCGCGGCGCTGGCTGGCGGTCTGGCGCTGCCGGCGGTCCGGCGCAACCGGCAGGCGCAGCGCGCTCAGCTGGCGCGAGCCGAGGCCCTGCCCGCCTGGTGCGAGATGCTCCGCGACACGCTGACGGGCAGCGCCCACGGCCTGGAGACGGTCATCAAGGTCACCGCCGCCGTCGCTCCTCTCCCTCTGCGCGCCGACACCGACATCCTGGTCAGCAACCTGGGGCGCCTGTCCCTGGACGACTCCCTGCGCGCGTTCGCAGAGAGGGTCGCCGATCCGGTCTGCGACCAGGTGGTGATGGGCCTGCTGGTGCGCGGCTCGGGAGATCTCGCCTCGGTGCTGAGCTCGGTCGCCGCCTCCGCCCGTCAGGAGGTGGAGATGCGCCGCCGGGTGGACGCCGGCCGCTCCGGGCTGCGCTGGACCGCCCGGGTGATCATCGGGATCACGCTCCTCCTGGCGGGCGGCATCGCCCTCATTCACGGCGACTACCTCGCCGTCTATTCCACCCCGCTCGGTGAGGTGCTGCTCGCGGTCGTCGTCTCGGTGTTCGCCTGTGGCCTGTGGCTGATGGAGCGGGTCACCCGGGGGGCGTCGCCGCCGCGCCTTCTCTCCCTCGACACCGAGGCGCAGCTCCCATGACCGCGGCGCTCGTCCTCGGCGCCGGGGCCGGTCTCGGGCTGTGGCTCATCGTGCTCGGATTCCTGCCGCCCCAGCTCGCGCTCGGCGAGTCCCTGCGCCGGCTGCGGCTCCAGCCCGAACCGGCGCCGATTGCCACCCCGGCCGAGACTCCTCCGGGCTTCCTGGTGCGCCTGGGCAGCCCGATTGCGCGACGACTGGTCCCAGAGGGCCGTGCCCAGCGCTCCCGCCTCCTGACCGGCCTGGTCAGCGCCCAGGACCTGGCCATCCTGGGTCGGAGCCCGGAGCGCCACCGGTCGGAGCGGGTGGGGGTCGCCATCGCCGGGTTGCTGCTTCCCGCGGTCGCCGGGCTGCTACTGGTCGCCGCAGGTCTCTCGCTGTCCCCGCTGGTGCCGCTGTGGGTCGCCGTCCTCCTGGGGGTGGGCGGATTCTTCCTGCCTGACATGGTGGTCCGCTCCGAGGCACGGGAGAGGCGCGCGGAATTCCGTCAGGTCCTGGCCGCCTTCACGCAGGTGGTGGCTCTCTCGCTCACCTCCGACAGCGGGCTCGAGACGGCGCTGCGCGCCGGAGCCGGGGCCGGTACCGGCTCGGGCTTCGAGCGGCTGCGCAGCGCGCTCCGCCAGGCGAGCTTCGGGGCCGAGACCCCCTGGACCGCGCTCTCCCGGCTGGGTCGGGAGCTTGGGGTCCAGGAGCTCGAGGAGCTGGGTGCCCGGGTTTCGCTGGCCGGTCATGACGGGGCCCGCGTGGCCGAGTCCCTCACCACCTTCGNNCCGCGGCCACCGTGATGCTCTTCTTTGGCTACACGCTCTTCATCGTGCTGCCCGGCTTCGCGCATCTGCTGGTCTCCGCGCCATGAGCGCCGTCCATCAGGTCGGAGCCGCGCGCTCCTGAACACCAACACGAAAGGGAGGAACACAACATGCTCCAGTGGGCGCTGGGACTGCTCATCACCGACATCGCCGAACTGCGTCGACGCCGGCGCTATGGCGAGCGCGGCATGGAAACCACCGAGGTGGCGGTGATCGCGGGGGTCATCGTGGTCGCGGCCGTTGCCCTGGCCGCGATCCTGTACCACGTCATCACGGCCAACGAGTCGGCCATCACCGGCGGAGGCTGAGGCTGATCGGCGATGGCTCCGCGCAGACACCGTGTCCCCGCCCGGTTGCCCCGCCGTCGCCGGCGGGCGGCCGAGCGCGCCATCGCCACCATCGAGATGGCCATCCTCACCCCGGTGATGCTGCTGCTGGTCACCTTCAGCACTCAGGCAGCGCTCTGGCAGGAGGCCGACCACGTCGCTCTGGCCGCCGCGGAGAGCGGGGTGGCAGCGGGGACGCAGGTGGGTGGGAGCCCAGCCGGCGCCAAGGGCCAGGCTTTGTCCGCTGCCTCCCAGATGGGCTCGGGAGTGCTCATCTCCCCTGGCGCCACGGTGACCGAGGCCGCCGGCCTGGTCACGGTCACGGTCACCGGAGAGTCGGAGCAGCTGGTGCCGGGCATCCCGGTCTCGGTCAGCGCGTCGGCCTCCGCCCCCCTCGAGGGACTCGCCGCG
>PLTL01000059.1 GCA_003164475.1 Candidatus Dormiibacterota bacterium
CGCAGCTCGTGGCTCATGTTCGCCAGGAATTCGCTCTTGAGCCTGCTGTTCTCCCGGACCTGGGCATTGGCCACCTCCAGCTCGTGCTTCTGGAGGGCGATCTCCTGCAGCTGGCGCTGCACCGCGGCGTAGAGCGCCGCGTTGTCGATGCTGATCGCGGCCTGGTTGGAGATGACGCGCACCAGCGCCTGCTCCAGCTCGGTGAAGGGGGTGACATGCTTGCGGGTCAGGGTGAGTGCGCCCACCACGCGGTTGGGCGACTCCAGCGGCATCACCAGCACGCTGCGAGGCGGATGAGGCGCCGCGACCTCCTTGAAGCGCGGGTCTTGGGTGGCGTCATCGATCCGAACCGCCTTGCGCTCGGCCACCGCCCAACCCACAATCCCCTCCCCCAGACCGAAGGAGGCCACGCTGGCCACCTGCTCGGTGTAGGGAAAGGTCACCATCGCGGTGAGCTGGGTCTCGTCCTCGTCGAGCAGGAAGACGGTGGCGCCATCGCAGGCAACCAGCTGCGAGAGCGCGCGGAGGGTGAAGTCAATGTTGACCTTGAGGTCAAGGCTGGAGGTGAAGAGGTTGCCGACCCGCTCCAGCAGGTCAACCATCACCTTATCGTCCATCCGGGTCGAATTATAGGCGGGGGTCACTCATGCAAACCCTGCGCGAACGCAGCGAGATGCGGAGGGTACCGCATCGGATGGCCTAACCGCATCGCCTCCATTGAGAAAGAGCACGGACGGTGCTGCCCCCTCGCACCGGAGGCTGTCTCCCGCAGGTACCCGGAGGGCCCGAGGCGTGGCCCGTCGCCGCTCAACTCGGCCCCCTGCGATCGCGGGTCGGCTCAGCCTCGGGGAGCTCTCGCCCGGAGCATTCTCAGCTCCGCCGCCGCGCGTCGCGGCATCGACTCGCCGGACCGTCCCCGTGACCGTCTCCGGAGCCGGCTCCGTTCGGCCGCCTCCCGGAGGTCGCGGTCATGCTCCCTCGCCAGAGAGTAGATGACTCCGTGGAACACTCGATGACTCCTTTCGGTAACTGGTGATTCCCTAGTTGACAGTAACATAATACCATGTTGGTGCAGCGGGCAAAATGAAGTTCGAGAGTTACGCGGACCGAGGGGTGCAGTCGGCGGTAGAGCTGGTCAACCGGCTCACGCCCGGCTGGTCCAGGGGCCGGGCCGTGGAGCTTCCGCGCGAGGCCGATGACCGGCGCGAGCTGGCCCAGGCGGTGGAGGCCAGGATCTCAGGCCGGTCCGTCCAGCTGAGCCGCCGGGCTGGCGAGGAGCTGATCCAGCTGGGCGCCGACCTCCGCTCGATCTTCGAGCTCACCGCCGGACGGGAGCCGAACCAGGCGGCCACCCTGGTCAACACCCTGCTCCAGCGCTACCAGGCGGCACCCCAGCTGGCCCGGCATGACGGCGAGGGCTGGCACCTGCACTTCCACAGTCAGTCGAAGGAAGCGGGCCATACGGCCGCCCGGGGGGCCATGTGCGTCATCGCCCTGGCGGTGGTGCTGGGCTCCCCCGGGGTGGCCCGGCTGGGGGTCTGCGAATCTCCCCGCTGCGACCGGGTCTTCATCGACACGTCCAAGAACAGCTCCCGGCGCTTCTGCTCCTCGGCCTGCCTCAGCCGCACCAAGGTGGCGGCCTTCCGGGCCCGGCAGTCGGGGCGTTGCGAGGGCACCACAAAGGCCACCCCCTGCCCAGCTGCTTGGTCGGCAGCACCTGCGGCGACGGCCCGCTCGGCACGCTCCGTTACGGGGCCAGACGCCCCGGTTGCTGATCCGCCAGCCGGGCCGGGGGGGTGGGTGGCCTCCGCCCCTGCTCCACCGAGACCACCACGGCGAAGCCCAACACCGTGACCTGGGCCACCAGGAAGGCGTAGGCCAGAATGAGGAAGAAGAGGCTGAAGGTTGAGCCGTAGGTCTTGAAGCCGTGGGCGAGCTTGAAGTAGAGCGGGAAGAGCAGCGTGAGCGCCTCGAAGAGGACCGCTGCCGAGAGCGAGCCCGGGAGGACCGCCCCGAGCCGTCGCCGGACCCTCGGCACCAGCGTGTAGATGGCGGTGAAGAGGATGGCACCGACCGCGATCGCCAGGCCGATTTGGACCAGCAGGCTGACCGGGCCCGAGCGGAGCAGGCTGGGGATACCCGAAACCGACTTCAGCACCGCCAGCAGGCTGGAGCTCAGGACGACCGGGACGGTCAGGCAGGCGAAGAGGATGATCATCCCGAAGGCCATCAGCTTCTGGGCCAAGAAGCCCCTGGGCTTGCTCTCCGACAGTCTGGCGAACGCCTGGTCCATGGCCCCGAACAGCGAGGACCCACTCCAGAGCAGGCCGGCCAGGCCCAGGATCGCCAGCCAGCCGCCGTCGTGGTGAAAGGTCCGCAACGCCTCGGCCACCGCCGTGCCCTTACCGCCGGGAAGGGCGTCGGCCACCGCCTGGACGATGCCGTGCCCGACGGCGGCGTGGTTGGGGATGAGGCTGGCCAGGGTGACGGCCAGGACCAGGATGGGGAAGAAGGCGAAGAGAAGGTTCCAGGCCACCAGGGTGGCCAGGTTTGGACCGCTGTGGCTGAGGTAGAGGGAGATGACCCGGACCGGAAGCCGGGGCCTCAGCGCCCGCCACAGTCTCCCCATGGTGGTCAAGTTACTCACGGAGAGGGCGCAGAGCCGGTCCGACTTCGGGGGATCGCCGCCTGAACTGGCGCCGGACTCGGCTGGTACGCTTCCCCGGTTGCCCAGCCGGGCGCCGCGAGATTCAAGGATTGAGAGATCACCGACTTTCACAATGGTGGCCCCGCGGCCGACAGTCGACCGGCGGTCCGGGTGCGGGGGCTGCGCAAGAGCTACGGTGTGGTGGAGGCGGTCCGGGGCCTGGACCTGGAGATTGCACGGGGCCAGATAGTGGCCCTGCTCGGTCCCAACGGCGCCGGCAAGACCACCACCATGGAGATCATTGAGGGGCTGCGCCGGCCCGACGCCGGGGAGGTCCAGGTTCTGGGGGAGGAGCCGGCCAGGGCACGGCGCCGGGTCGGGGTTCAGCTCCAGGAGGGCGCCCTCTACGACGACCTCACCTGCACCGAGACCCTGCGGCTGTTCGCCAACCTCTACGGCTGGGAGGCCAACCCCACCGCCCTGCTGGCGCTTGTGGACCTCACCGATGCCGCCGACCGTCGCACTGAGCAGCTCTCGGGAGGCCAGAAGCACCGGCTTCAGATTGCCATCACCCTGTGCAACGACCCCGAGCTGGTGATCCTGGACGAGCCCACCA
>PLTL01000257.1 GCA_003164475.1 Candidatus Dormiibacterota bacterium
CAGCTGCGGCGGATCGAAGGGGTGAGCGAGCTCCACTTGGTCGAGTTCTAGCGAGAGATGGCCCACGTCTCTGGCTTCCGCGGCATTCGATACCAGCCTGCGGTGGTCCGGCTGGAGACGGTCCTGGCACCTCCCTACGACGTCATCAGCCAGGACCTCCAGTTGGAGCTCTACGGACGCGCGATGCAGAACGTGGTCCGGCTGGAATTGGGCCGCCAGTACCCGAGCGACGTCGCCGGGCGGCAGGATCGCTACACCAGGGCTAGGGACTACCTCCAGTCCTGGCTCGCCGAAGGGGTCCTGATCCAGGACGATACCCCCTCCCTCTACGTCTACAGGCACTCCTTCCGTCCCCCCGGCGGNNCCGCGAGAGCGGCTGGGCTGCTTCGTGGGGGTTGAGCCGGTGCCTCATGCTCGGCGCGAAGTGCTCCGCCATGAGCTCACCCTGACCGCCCCCCGCGAGGACAGGATGCGGCTGATTCAGACGATGAAGGCCCAGACCTCCCCGGTCTTCCTCCTCTACGAGGACTGTGCCGAGGTCACCTCCGAGCTCGAGCGGGCTGCCTCGACCTCTCCGCCGGTCGCCGAGGCGGTCACAACCGGCGAGTACGGCAATGAGCGCCACCAGCTCTGGCGCCTCGCGGAACCCGGGGCGGTCCAGCTGATCACCGAGGGGCTCAGCCACACCCGGCTCTTCATCGCCGATGGCCACCACCGNNTGGCCACCGATCACCTGGGCGTGGTGAACAAGGTGTGGGCGGTGACCGACATTCGCACCATCGCCGCGGTGGCGGCCGTGGTCGGGCCGAAGCCGATCTTCATCGCCGATGGCCACCACCGCTACGAGACCGCCCTCACCTTGGGCCTGCCCCTGGTGCTGGCGCTGGTCTCGCCGCTCGAGGACCCTGGCAACCTGATCCTCCCCACCCACCGAGTGATCCCCGAGGCGCCGCTCGGGGTCGCGGAGTTGCGCGAGGCCCTCATCGCTGCTGGCTGGAAGGTGGAGTCCGCAGAGGAACTGGGGGAGGTCGTCGCCCGGATCGAGGCGCTCCGGGCAACGGAGCACGCGTTCGGAATCGTCGGGAGTGCCGGCAAGCTGATCGCCCACCGGCTGCGTGGGCAGGGTCGATCCCCGAGCCCCCGATCAAGTTTGGATGTCGCGGTGCTGGAAACCGAGATCCTGGAGCCCCTGATGGGGACCGCCTCCCACGAGGCTGCAGCCGGGCGTCTGGTCTACACGCGCGATCCCCAGGAGGCCCTGGAGATGGCGATGGCCAGGAACGGAGTGGCCTTCCTGGTGAGCCCAACCACCGTCTCCGAAATGGCCGAGGTGGCGCTGGCCGGTGAGGCGATGCCTCAGAAGTCCACCTACTTCTTCCCGAAGGTGCCGGCCGGGCTCGTGATTATGGGTGCCGAGTGACCGGCGTCCCGGCCCGGGTGGGCCGGTGGTCGCAGTTGCAGCGGCTCACCTCGCCGGTTTTGAACGAGGGCGAATTCGGGTAGGGTTTAGCGAAGGTGCCTACTTACGCCTACCGTTGCGCCGCCGGGCACGAGTTCGAAGCCGTGCAGGGGATAACCGAGCCTGCCCTTGCCAGCTGCAGGGCCTGCGCCGCACCGGTCCGACGGGTGGTGTTCCCCGTCGGTATCGTCTTCAAGGGCCGAGGCTTTTACAAGACCGACTCAAGGTCGTCATCGAGTTCCTCGATCACCCCGGCTGCGGTCGGCTCGAAGGGGACCGCCACGGCGACCCCCGCTGCGGCCAGCAAGGACGGCGGAGCGGGCACCGGAAACAAGGTATCGACGCCGAAAAGCGAGTCAGCGTCCGGGACCGCCACTCCCGCGAGTGGCGGCTGACGCTTGGAGAAGAGCATGGCTGAGCCAGTCAACGTCAGCGACGCGACCTTCGACAGCGAGGTGATCAAGGCCGAGACGCCGGTCTTGGTGGATTTCTGGGCCGACTGGTGCAATCCCTGCAAGATGCTCGCCCCGATCGTGGAGGACCTCGCCAGTGAGTACGGCCCCCGGGTGAAGTTGGCCAAGCTCGACGTGGATGCCAACCCCAGCACTGCGGGTCAGTTCGGCGTGATGAGCATCCCCACCCTGATCCTCTTCAAGGGTGGTCAGGCGGTCCAGCGGGTGGTCGGCTACCAGCCCAAGGCTGCTCTCAAGGCCAAGCTGGACGCCCTGCTCTGAGGTAGGGGCGAGGCGCCTCACCGGTTACGATCAGGCGTCGATGCCAGACCTTCAAGATGAATTCGCCCGCGCTCTGGCGCAGGCGGCTGCTGAGCTTGGGGTCGGGGAGGTCGCGGACCCGGGTGTGGAACCCTCCGCGGTCCCGGAGGCGGGGGACTACTCCTCGGCTCTGTCGTTCCGGCTCGCCGCCAGCCTGCGCCGTCCGCCCCGGGAGATCGCGGCGGAGCTGGTCTCCAGGATCTCGCGACGCTCGCTCCCCCATTTCGGTGAGGTGACGGTCAGCGGGGCCGGCTACGTCAACCTTCGCCTCGACTTCGCTTCCCTGACCCCCCGGGTGATTGAGCAGGCCCTCGGCTGGGGTGAGGTGGTCAGCCTCGACCCTGGGGCCGGAGCCAAGGTGGTGGTCGAGCACACTGCCACCAACCCAAACAAGGCGGCCCACGTGGGCCACCTTCGCAACGCCTGCATCGGCGACACCGTGGCTCGGCTGCTGCGGGCCAGAGGGCACCAGGTCGAGGTGCAGAACTACATTGACGACACCGGGGTTCAGGTGGCGGATGTCTTGGTCGGGATCCGCCACCTCGGACTCACCCCCGAGGCGGGAGAGCCGTTCGATCGGTTCTGCTCCCGGGCCTACGTGGAGGTTTGCCGGCGCTACGAGTCGCAGCCGGAGTTGACCGAGCTCCGGGCTCAGACCCTCCGGCAGATCGAGTCCCAGGACGGAGAGGTGGCAGTGGCTGCCAAGGAGCTTGCCGGAAAGATCGTGGACGCTCACCTCCGGACCATGGCCAGGGCAGGAGTCAGCTACGACCTTCTCACCTGGGAGTCCGACATCATCGCGCTGGGCTTCCTCGGCCATGCCCTGACCTGGATGCGTGAGGCCGAGGTGATCCGCGAGCCGGACCAAGGCCCCTTCCGCGGCTGCTGGGTCCTTCCCCTGGAGGAGAGCGAAGCTGGCGTGGAGCTGGGCGAGGGGGAGGCCAAGGTGCTCGTCAAGAGCGACGGGATCGCCACCTACACCGGCAAGGACATCGCCTACCACCTCTGGAAGTTCGGGGTGCTCGGGCTCGACTTCAGCTACCGCCTCTGGTCCCCCCATGGCCCGGCGGCCACCACGGCACAACCGGAGCTGGCTCAACTGCCTGCCCAGGGGTTTGGGCATGCGGCCCAGGTCGTGAACGTGATCGACCAGCGCCAGAGTGCGCCCCAGCGCGTGGTCCGGGAGGCGCTGCGGCGGCTAGGGTTCACAGAGCAGGCCGAGGCCCTCCGTCACCTTGCCTACGAGGTGGTCGCACTCTCCCCGACTGCGGCCGCGGCGCTCGGGGTCGACACCAGCGAGGGTCGCGCCATGTATGCGCTCAGCGGCCGCCAGGGGGTTGATGTCGGTGCCGACGACCTGCTCGACGAGGCCGAGCGCCAGGTGCGCTCCAAAGCGCGCGACCAGACCACCGCCAGCCGGTTGGCGGCCAGCGCGGTGCGCTACTACCTGCTCCGCTTTGGGCTCAACTCGATCATCAATTTCGACTTCGGGGAGGCCCTCCGTACCAGCGGCGACACCGGGGTCTACCTGCAGTACTCCCACGCCCGTGCCTGCGGAATCCTGGCCAAGGTGGCGGCGCTTCCCGTACCGGCCCATTCCCCCGACCTCAGCCCAGCGGAGCGCAACTTGGTCAAGCTGCTGGAGCGCTTCCCGCGGATGGTGGCGGAGGCTGCCGACACGCTCAGCCCTTCCACCCTGGCCGCCTACACCTTCTCGCTGGCCACCGCCTTCAACGACTTCTACGAGCACTCGGACCGGCTCTACCGGCTGGAGGACCAGGCACTCCGGGGGCTGCGTCGCGGCCTGGTGGACGCGACCCGGGCGACGCTGGCCCGGTCACTTGAGCTTCTCGGGCTGACCCCGCTCGCCCGCATCTGACGCCTGCCAGGAGGCGGGCCAGCCCGACTGCTCAAGCCCGGCGCTCCTCTTCGGGCCTGCACTCCCCCCCGGGGGTTCCCTATCGGCACATGTCGGTTCCGTCCCATCCCTTCGACCCCTGCTCCAGACGCTGCTCCGCGACCATCCGCAGGCGGGTGGCAGGTTCGGAGCAGCTGGGATCTGGGCGGGGGCGGTGTTGGGGGGCTGGCCGAGATCGAATCAGTGAGCAAGGAGTCGTTCATCTCCAGGGCGCTTTCGCTCCCTGAGGGCCCAGGCCGCCGACTGGTCACCGCCGCCGTCGGCTCACGATCAGGCGTGCNNCCGCTCCACCCGGGCCTCCCATGCCGGCGAACTTCCCGGGGCCGGGCTCCGGGAAGAGACAGCTCCTCGCCGGAAGTCCACTGATTTAGTATAGTATTGGCGATGAAGCCCCTTCCGGCAGATGAGTCCCTGTGCATCGGGGCCTGGATCTCGGAGTTCGCTCCGCCGTTGCTGGTGGCTGAGGCTCGGGTTCCCTCTGGCGTGAGCGCTGCCAAGGGTCAGCAGGACCAGCTCTCCCTCGCGGCTACCGCGACCGAGGGCCCGAGCCGCGTGGCATGCCAGGCCTCTTCGAACCGCGGCGGGGCCAAGCCTGGGCATGTTGCCGGGACGAGCGCCGACAAGACGGCCGTCACCAGCTCGATCCCAGTCCTGAAGTGACCGCGACCCCGATCGGGACGCCCAGCCGCACGGAGCCAGGCAATGGCCGTTTCTGAGTGGGTCCGGCCCACGACGAGGCCGGCACTGCTCGGTGAGCCGATGGAGGTGCCCCTGGTCACCGGCGAGTCCCGCCGGTACGTCAACCTCGACTACGCGGCCAGCACGCCCCCACTCGCAGACGTGATCGGGGCGCTCAACCAGTTCCTGCCCTACTACAGCAGCATCCACCGCGGTACTGGCTACAAGTCGCAGATAGCCACCGCTGCCTACGAAGGTGCCCGGGCGGCCGTCCACGCATTCTTTCGAGCGCGCTCCGACGATGTCGTGGTCTTCACCCGCAACACCACGGAGTCCATCAACCTGCTGGCGGGGTCCCTCCCCGACGGGGCTTCCGTGGTGGCCTTCTCCTCTGAGCATCACGCCAACCTGTTGCCCTGGCAGAGAGGTAATCTGCGGGCCACCTACCTGGGTAATCCCCGCAGCGCACAGGAAGCCATCGACAGGCTCGACGAGCACCTTCAGGGCACCGGTACCGACTTGGTGGCCATCACCGGTGCTTCCAACGTTACCGGCGAGCTTTGGCCAGTGGCTGACCTGGCTGAGGTGGCACACAGGCACGGGGCCCGGTTGCTGCTGGACGCCGCCCAGCTGGCACCACACTCCCCAGTCAGCGTCGCCGCGCTGGGAGTGGATTACCTGGTCGCCTCCGGGCACAAGATGTACGCGCCCTTCGGGGCCGGGGTGCTGATTGGGCGGCCCGACTGGTTGCAGCGATTTGCCCCGTTTCTGCGTGGTGGCGGAGCGGTGGAGTTTGTCACGACGAGCGAAGTCCTCTGGACGGCGCTTCCCGATCGCCAGGAGGCCGGCACGCCCAACGTTGCCGGCGCGGTGGCGCTCGGCGCCGCGGTGCAGCTGCTCGGCAACTATGGCATGAGCCGTCTGGCCACTGAGGAGTCGGCTCTGGCCCGCTATGCGCGTGCACGAATGGAGGAGATTCCAGCCGTGGACGTGTATCGGCTTTGGGGTGCCGAGGCGGACCGAATCGGGGTGGTGCCCTTTAATGTCCGCGGTTACGAACACGCTCACCTGGCTGCCATTCTCAGCGCCGAGTTTGGTATCGGCGTCCGCCACGGATGCTTCTGTGCCCATCCCCTGATGCTGGATCTGCTCCACGTGGACGCCGCTGAGGCAGCTCGGGTGAGGAGCAGGCTCAGACAAGGCGATAGGCGGCACGTGCCCGGTGCGATCAGGATGAGTATCGGGCTGGGAACCACCAGGGAAGATATTGATTACCTGGTTGAAGCGCTGGCTCGGATCGTCTCCGACGGTCCCCGATGGACCTACTCTCTCAGCCGCGAGAGCGGTGAGTTTACGCCGGATCCTGACCCACGGCCGTGGCCGGCGCTCACGGTTGGCTTGTCTCGCCGGGCTCCCGGGCGGGTCGGCAGCTCCTGACGCTCGCAAGTGAGAAGTTGCAGCTGGATGTCAGCGGGCAGGTACCGGACGTTGGGTACCGCCCGAGGATGTCCCGTCTGTGTCAAGGGGCCTTCCCGCTCTCCGGCAGCTGGGGCGGCACTGGTGCGATCCGACTACCTGGCCGCGGCCCAGCCAAGTCGCGTGGGAGGAGGCTGCTCTCCTGGGGCGTGGAAAGCAGCCTCCTGACTTTGGATCCTGAACCACCCCGCTCATGGCGGCGGCCGGCATTGCGCGACCGAGGACCGCGACTGCCTGAGGACGGCCACGGTGCAGGCGGCCGATGGTTCTGGGCGCTGACCTCACGCTGTCGGGAGGTCAGCCCTCTGCGCGGAGGTTGACGGAGTCAGGGCGAGGTCACGCCGCGACAGGGCGGCGTGACCTCGCCTACCGACGGAAATCCGCCTCGAATTCGCCGCTCCTCACCCGCCGCTGGGCAGCGGCAGTTGCCTGGCAACGACAGGGGCCCATCTCAAGGTTGGCCCCGGACTCGAGGCCGTCGCGGGACATGTCAGATGAGGAGCGAGATGTCAGCATCTGAGGCCCAATCGAGGAACGTGGCGGCGCCGCAGGGTGCCTCCGCGCCGGCCATGAAGTCAGCTGTCTTGTAGCCGAACACTTCCATGGTCATCGCGCACGGTATGAGCCGGACTCCGCTGGCGACGGCCGCCTCCAGGAGATCGCCGATTGACGCAACCCCGTGGGCCTTGAACATCGACTTCATGACGGAGGTGCCCAGCGAGGTCATCCCCGGGATCGCTCCCACCAAGTTAGGGACCGGCATGGGCATGGCCGGGTTGCCCAGGGGTGCTACCTTCAGCTTGGTCTGCTTCTGGCGGTGGATGATGTTCAGCCCGTAAAACGTGAAAAAGATGGCGGCGTCCCAGCCCAGGGCGGCGGCGGTGGTGGCCAGAATGAGGGGAGGGTAGGCCATGTCGAGGGTTCCCTTGGTGGAGATCACTGCGAGCTTCTTGACCCGCGCCGCCTCCTTCTGAGCCCTCTCGGCCAAGTAGTCGTCGACGGCCTGCCGGACCAGTCTCTCCATCTCCTCAGGGGCAGATGCCTGAGCCTGCATTGCAATCCCTCCGCGTTGGCCGCGTCCGCAACCCCCGGATCAGCCGGGCAACCGCATTCGGATAACCGCATATTATATAGGGAGATGCTGTGTACCCCATCATCGCCGGTAGGACCCTGGACCGGTCAGCGCTTCGGAGGAGGCGGCCATGGCGAATAGGTTGCTGATAATGATGACCTCGGGCCCCGATTCCCCCCACCGGCTGGGCACGCCTTTCTTCCAGGCGATGGCCGCCGCCGCGCTCGATCATGAGGTCTTGATCGTGACCACGATGGACGCCACCCTCCTCTTCAAGAAGGGGGTTGCCGAGCGGCTGACGGTCAAAGAGGGTGCCGACAAGACGGTCCTGGACTTCATTCGGGAGGCGAAGTCAGCGGGCGTGGCGATGTATGTCTGTCCCGCCTCGCTGTCGCTGCACGATCTGACCATGGAGGACCTCATCCCCGAGGTCGACGGCGCCATGGGCGCGGCCCGCTACTCCGAGGTGGGGCTGGACGACGACTGTCGGGTGTTCTGCTACTGATGGCTGCCCCGAGCCCCTCCGCACGATGCATGATCATCAGTCGGTGCCAGACGTCCTCACACCTTGTCAGTCCCGACCGGTCGCCGCTGACCTCCCGCTCGGCGCCTGCCGCCACTGCGGCTTGCTCCACCCTCATCAGGGAGAATCCCAGTGAAGGCGAGTGGGGCCACCGGGTCGGGGCCGGGGGCCGCGAGTGAATGCCGCCGATCTCGCCCGTATCAGCGTTTCATGGGGTGGTGAGACGACGGAGTTCGCCTTGGCGTGGGAGACGACGCTAGGCGAGGTTGAGCGGCTGGCGTCGGAAGCGCTCGGGATCAACGCGCTTATTGGCATCGAGCTCTGGTGCGTGGACGGGACTTGCATGTCCGGCAAGCTGGACAGAACCCTGGGCGAAATCAGAGAGAGGCTCATCTGCCCCAGACGCACATTCGAGTTCCGCCCGATCCGGTCGACTTAGCCGGCGCGGACCGCGAGGCTTCGATCCCGCATCGCTTCCACTCGCGACCGGGCGATTCCGAGCTGCAACGCCCTGCCTGCATCCGGTTGGTGTGGAAGGCTCGGGTGCCGCGTAAGGGCAAGGTCCCCGCTCCCGAACCTCGGCCCTGGTGCGGGCCGGAGCCACCCCAGTCTGCGCTAGCCTTCGCCGCGCCGATGAGCCGCCGGCCTTGCGCCGATTGGTAGCCCCTCTACCAACCACAGCACGGTGCCGAGTCCGCTTCGCCCTGGCCGCAGCCCAAGTACCACAGGGCTTCAGAGTCAAGCGCCATCGCCTGGGAACAGGATTCGCAGCCACGCGCTACACTTGGCTTGCAAGGGGATGCGCGCCTGCTCGGATAGCGCGGGTTGAAACGGGCACTCTGGTCAGGACGGCGTTTCCGCAACGCATTCCGGCTGCTGAACCGACTTTTGACGCAAGACCGAGGTAGGCAGAGGAGACAGGGAGTCCATGCCCGACAAGCCGTCCCCTACCGCCATCGGTTCGCCCGCGGTCCCGGGACTGATGAGGAAGTTCGAGCGGGACCCCGCCAAGGCTCCGACCGAGGACTTGCGCGAGGCCATCTTCGAGCTGGAACGTCAGGGGGAATGGGTGGTTCAGCGCGTGCCCGAGCCCTACATCGAGGTCGAGACCAAGTACGGGCGGAAGAAGAAGATCCCCGTCCAACACACCTGGCATCACAAGAGCTGTGGTCAATGTGGCCACATCCCCGGCTACTCGACGTCCATCTTCTGGCTGCACCGGGCTCTCGAGCTGGACTACGATGATCCCCGCGACCAGACCTCCTGCACAGCCTGGAACTACTACGCCTCGGCCACCTCCAACGTCGGAGCGCAGGCGGCGGTGGCGCAACGCAATTTCGCCGCCGCGTATGAGGCGGGATACTACCCGCTGATCCACTGCGGGACCAGCTACGGCCACTACAAAGAGGTCCGGGAGCAGCTGGTCCACAGTCCGGAGCTGCGCCACCAGGTGCGGGACATCATGGCCCGCCTGGGCAAGCCCCTGGTGGTCCCAGAGGAGATCGTGCACTACAGCGAGTGGGTGCACGCGATGCGTCAGGAGTTCGCCAAGCGTCGAGTTCTGGACTTCTCCGACATCACCGTCACTGTGCATCCTGCCTGCCACTACTACAAGCTGGTCGCCGAGGACGCAATCTACGACGAGGACATTTACAGTGGCCAGCGGACCGCCATCGTGTCGGCCGTGGTCCAGGCCATGGGGGCCAAGGTCGCGGACTACTCCACCTGGTTCGACTGCTGTGGCTTCGGGTTCCGCCACATTCTGGCGCAGCGCGACTTCAGCCGCTCCTTTGCGACGCTTCGCAAGATCGAGGTCATGAAGAACGAGGCCAATCCCGACGTGGTCCTGACCCATGACACCGGCTGTGTCACAACCTTGGACAGGAGCCAGTTCGTAGGCCGGGCCAAGGGGTACAACGTCGGCGTACCGGTGATGTCGGAGGCCCAGTTCGTGGCCCTGGCGCTGGGTGCTCATCCCTACCGCGTCTGCCAGCTTCACTGGCACTCCACCGATTACCGTCCGCTGCTGGAGAAGATGGGTATCGACTGGGAAGCACGCTGGGCCGAGTTCGAGGAGGACTTGAGACGGATTCAGAGCGGTGAGATGGAGTACCTGACCTGGGGGCAGACCGGTGTCAAGTGATTGCATCCTCGTCATCGGAGGAGGCCCGGCGGGCCTGGAGGCAGCCCGTGGGGCGGCCGACCTGGGCAGCGAGGTTGTCCTGGTCGAGCGCAGAGAACGGCTGGGCGGCACCCCGGATGCTGCCGGCTTCTCTTCCTTCGCACTCGACAGCCGTCCCGCTCAGGAGGTGCTGGACGTGGCTCGCCAGGCGGTGCTCACCCATCCGCTGGTCAGGGTCCACCTTGAGACGGAGGTTGTCTCCTTCGGGGGAGAGTTGGGCGCATTCCAGGCGACCCTCAAGGCCGCCGACGGATTGACGACCGACATCGGTTGCGGTGCGGCGATCATCGCCACCGGCTTCGACCACTTCGACCCCGGCCGGGAGACCCAGTCCTACGGTTACTACGAGTATGAGGATGTCATCACGCTGGTCGATGCCGAGCGCATGGTGGCGGCCAAGAACTTTGTGCGCCCGTCCACCGGCGAGCCTCCCGAGCAGGTCTGCTTCATCCAGTGCGTAGGATCCCGGGATCGCCGTATTGGCAACGAGTACTGCTCCAAGGTGTGTTGCGGCGTCGCCACCAAGGAGGCTTCCGAGATAAGGAAGCTGGTCCCCGACTGCCGTGTCTTCGTCTTCTACATCGACATGCGGATGTACGGGTTCTGGGAGGACCGGATCTACTGGAAGGCTCAGGAACAGCACCACGTGAACTTCGTGCGCGGCATCGTCACCGAGATCACCCGCCGGGGTGACCGCCTGCTGATAAAGGGCGAGGACACGACCATGAACCGTCCCATCGAGATCCCCATGGACGTGGTGATCCTCTCGGTGGGCATGGTGCCCTCAGAAGGGACCCGGGCCGTGGGCCGGCTGCTGGGGGTTGCCCAGGAGAAGCACGGCTTCATCGCCCCCTTGGAGAACGTTCTCGACCCCGTCAGCACCTCGGTGCCGGGTATCTACGTCGCTGGCGCGGCGGCCGGGCCCAAGGACCTCGACGACAGCGTCTCCATGGCTGGGGCCGCTGCCATGAAGGCGGTGGCCGCGCTCCGCCGGAAGTCCCCGGAACCCGTGGCGGGATGAGGGTCGGCCACGGTCAGGTGGTCGACACCGAGGCCGCCCAGGAGTTCATGACCGAGGTCCAGCGGCTGATCCAGGAGCCGGAGCTCGAGGGGATCGCCACGGAGCTCGAGGTCAAGTCCAGGCGCTTCCGGGAGGTTCTGGACCGCGCCGCGCTCCCCACCATCTCCGCGCAGGAACTGCGCGGTTGGCTGCGGACCATCTTCGCCTCCCGGCGGCACTCGGATGAACTGCTGGGACAGATTGGAGGGGACCGCTGGCGCCGCGCTCTCTGGAACCTGCTCCACGGGACCGGCCCGGTGTCCGCCCGGATCGACTCCTTTGAGCTGGAGCTGGCCGAGGTCGATCAGGGGATCCGCCGGGACGTGGCGGGCGAGGCGCTCCATTTCTTCGATCCCCAGTGCAACTGGCTTTGGACCCGGTGGATCTGGGACCCGGAGACAGGGACCGGGGCTCTCCCCCTGGTCACCATGGAGGAGCACGACCTCGGCGCCGACTCCGCCGGGGAGACCTACCTGCGAGTTGGCGAGGGGATCGCGTTCGTCAACCAGACTGGCCGCGCCGTTGGCTTCACCCGCTTCGGAGCCGAGGCCTTCGGGGTCGACGTCTACCTCGCCTGCGTGTACGGGGTCTACCTCTACACGATCACCCGCATGCGCATGAGCCAGGAGTTCAACCAGGTCATCCCGCCCCTGCCCCAGTTGGCCCGCCGACTGCTGGGCGTCCACCGGATGGAGGGCTGAATGGCCGAGATCGAGCCGGAGCGGGTCAACGAGGAGGAGCACCTCGTCTTCGAGGGGATGGACATCTCGGGCCAGTGGAACCGCATGTTCGAGCAGAGGGTGATCTGGCAGTACGACATCGGTGCCCTGGATCGGATCACGGAGATCCCCGGGGCCGAGTCGCTGGCCTACTGCTACCAGTGCGGCAAATGCACCCCCGCCTGTCCGGTCGACCATGTGGGCGACTACAGTCCCCGCAAGATCTACCGGCGCACCCAGCTCGGTGCCGATCTGCTCCTGAGCCCCGACCTCTGGCTCTGCACCACCTGCGGCAACTGCCTTCGAGTGTGCCCGAAGGAGGTCAACCTGCTCCAGATCATGCCCGCCGTGCGCGAGCAGGCGGTGGCGGCTGGCAACGTGCCCCCGGAGCTGCAGAAGGCGTTCGAGGACGTCTTTCGGTATGGGAATCCGCTGGGCGAGCCGGCCCGCAAGAGGGCGGACTGGGTGGCTGAGGCGGGGGCGCCGGTGACGGACCTCAGCCGGGAGCCGCGCCCGGTTGACGTGCTCTTCTTCGTCGAGTGCTACTGGGCCTATCACCCCCGCGGCCGCGATGCGGCCCGCGCCTTCGCCCGCACCATGGAGGTGCTGGGGGTCGACTGGGCGATTCTCGGCTCGCAGGAGAAATGCTCCTGCGACAGCCAGCGAGCAGCTGGCGAGCGCGGTCTGTTCGAACTGGTCGCGGAGCAGAACATTGCCACCCTCAACCGCTACCAGTTCACTCGCCTGGTGACCCCCGACCCCCATGCTTACAACGCGTTCCGAAACGAGTACCCAAGGCTCGGCGGCGTCTACGACGTCACCCACTACACCCAATTCCTCGCCCCCTTGATGGGGCAGCTGCCTTGGAAGCGGGAGTTGCCCTACCGGGTCACCTTCCACGACCCCTGCTACCTCGGCCGCCACAACGGCGAGTACGACGCCCCCCGCGAGATGATCCGCCAGATTCCCGGGCTGGATTTCGTGGAGATGTTCCGCTGCAAGGAGAACGGGTACTGCTGCGGCGGAGGCGGAGGCGGGATGTGGCTGGACAGCTTCACCGGCAATCACACCAGGGAACGCCTCAGCGAGCGACGGGTGCGGGAGGCGGTCGAGACTGGTGCCGAAATGCTGGTCGTGTGCTGCCCCTACGAGGTATCCCGCTTCGAGGACGCGGTGAAGTCAACCGGGAATGAAGGCAAGCTGCTGGTCCGCGACGTCATCGAGCTGGTGGACGAGGCCCTGCATTAGCGGCGCGTTGCGGTAAGGGGCAGTCGCCCGACCCGCGCCGGCCGCAGGCCGGCGGGGCCGTCGTCACACCGTCCCGGTGGCGGCCTGGGATGTCAGCGCGAGCCGCGCCGCTTCGGTGAGGTCGTCCGGACTCACCCCGGGCAAGGCATCGGGCGGCCATGCCTTTTGAAGGCGCTGACGGACGGAGCCGATATCCGCTGGTCCCACGATCGCCTTCTCCAGGCCTTGGAGGGCGTTCCCGACCACGTAGATGTCGCCGCTCACCAGGGCCTGAGTGATGCGATCCTCGGTGACGATCACGGTTACCCGCAGCAACCCACCCGGTGCCTTGTGGGCAGCGTGCCCCATGCGCACGTTGCCGGTGATCCGCAGGCTCCGGGCGTGGGCGGCTGGCAGGCGGACCTCATCCAGCCAGGCGATGCTGCGCATGCGATGGACCCAGGTGGTGTTCATCTCGCGCTCGTCAGACCGTAGTTGGCCGGGCACCAAACGCGCGTTGAGGGTGCGCTCAAAGGCTGTCACCAGCTCAGCACGGATCACTCCGGGGGCGGGGCGCCGGCCCAACTCCCGGTCAAGGCTGGAAACGTACTCCTCCATGGTCCGGACCACCTTGTCACGCATCTTCTCGTCGGGGATGAGCAGGACTCCGGCCGCGGCCCGGGCATTGAAGGCGCTGATGATCGAGCCCACGAAGACGAACGCCTGCCCGATCGTGGCAGCGCCGAGACCACCTATCTTGCGTCCCTCAACCTGGAGGTCGTTCACCGGTGCGAAGTGAGCGCCGCTGACGCCCAGGGCCCGGTAGCATTCGACCGGCCCGCGGGCGAATAGTTCGAACGCCTCCGAGATGTGCGCAGGCACATCGCGTGGATGCCACACGATCTGAAAGAAGAGTTGATCCCGATCCAGATAAACTGCCCCGCCGCCGACTTCCCGGCGAAGAATCGGCAGCCGCAGCTGGCGACACGCGTCGACGTCGACCTCGCGTGTCAGTTCCTGGTGCCGACCGATGCAGACATAGGGGCGGCGGGGCCGGCAGAGGATGATGGTGTTGGGGTCGCCGGGGCGTAGCCTCTCGGCAACCGCATGATAGAGAGTCTGGCTTTCGGTGGCCGAGCAGAGCCCTACATCTAGCAGCCGGACGTCTTCCATGAACCCCTCCAACTAGGCCTCAGATGCTCGGTGGGCTCTCCAACCGCTTAGCTCCGGAGTTCGAGCTCGCGCCGCCGGTCCGGCCCGGCCCTCCGAGTCTGATCGTGGGCAAGCCTCTCGCCCTCGGCGAGGTAGGGCGCGGCCCAGCCGGACTGGTGGAGCCGGCTGCAGCTGGCTCAGATCTGATAGCCCTGCTCCTCCAGCAACTCCTCCATCAAGTCGGCCAGGATGGTGTGCAGATTGGGGTCGACACTCTTGATCATGTCGAGGACGCCGGTCATGTACCAGATCAGGTAGAGCTCGGTGAGGGTCTTTGGGGCCACATCCCATGACCTGCTGGTGGTGTGGAGGGTCTCCGGAGGCAGCGCCCGACGCCACAGCGAAAGCTTGTCCGAGATCTCCTTGGTGTCCGGCCCCCAGTCGGGAAAGGCCTCGGGCTGGATCATGTCCGGCGAGACCTGCGTGCCGGTGCTCATGATCTTGTAGATGATCCGTCCGTAGCCCTCCAGGGCCTCCTTGGCGGTGTGGAGGCCGTTGCGGACCGCCACCTCCCGCATGATCGTGATCACTCCGCCGGGGTTGTTGCCCCGAGGGCAGCGAAGGCAGGAGAAGCATTGCGAGCAGTCCCAGACCTCGCCGTTCATCTGCTCCCACGCCAGTTCGACATCCCTGCGGGCCACCGCCTGAGTGATCCGGCGGGGGCTGAAGTCGTAGAAGCGCGCGGACGGGCACGCCGCCACACAGATCCCGCACTCATAGCAGCCCTTGAGGTAATCGGGGAAGCGCAGGTCAGCCTCCACCTCGGCGAACAAGCGCCGCTTCTCTTCGAGGCTGGCTTCAGGAATGGAGGTGGGACGCATCAGGTGGTTCTCCGGATCAGAAAGCGCAACACCTTGCCCTCCTGCTCGGTGCTGACCAACTCTTGGCCCAGGGTCCGCGCCCAGGTCTGGACGTCCAGGCGGGCACCGGGGTCGTCCGCGAGCAGGAGCAGGGTCTGCCCGATTGCCACCTCCTTGATCGCCTTGGACAACTTCACGATCGGCATGGGACAGAGCATGTGGAGGCAGTCCAGCGTCATGTCCGCACCTTCAATGGCCATCCTTCTCCTCCAATGTTGGGGCGTGGACGGAGTCTGCCTCGAGGAGGTGTGACCAATCCGCCTGCCGCTGATCCTTGAATGTCCGCCGCACCCATGTGGGTGCGAGCTGCCAGCACGTTTGGCACATCGGCCTTCCGGGTTCGACCGGCATCATCTGGCACAGGGGGCAGAGCTGCTCAGCCGCTGCTGCCGAAGCATCCGGTGCCGTCACCGTCGCTGCACCCCCTGAATGGCTCGAAAGCCTGGCGGGGCGAGGTACGGCCCCGCCGTCCTGGCGCGTTCGACGTTGGCGACGCTCGCGCCGGCCCCGGACCGCTCGGTCATGAGCTGCCGCAATCGATTCCCTCCCTCTCCAGCAGGCGGCGGTAGGCCTCCACGCCATCGGGGCCGGTCACCAGCTCGCCGCTCTCCTGGTCCCACAGGGAGGGGCGGAGACGCACGATCCAGTTGCCGTAGGGGTCCCGATTGAGCATGGTGGGGTCCTCCTGGGGGGCCCCGTTCACCGCCACGATCTCGCCGGTGAGTGGGCTCGGGATCGGGCCGACCCACTTGGAACTCTCAATGGTCCCGGTGCTCTGTCCCTTCGTGATGGCGCGGCCGACCTTCTTGGTGGTGACGGCGACGATCTTGCCCGCCAGCTTCTGCGCCACGTCCGTGATGCCCAGCAGAACTGACCCGTCGCTCTGGCGGCGCACCCACATGTGCTGGTTGATCATGTAGTGAAGGTCGTCGGGAATGTTGCAGTTATTGATCGTGGCCAAGGCTATCCCTCCGTCGGCCCCTCTGCGGCGGCCTCGACATGGGTGTCCCAGTGGTAAAGCAAGAGATCGAAGCCCACCATTCTGATCTCGTCCGCGAACTTGTCCAGGAACTCCGTGTCACGCCCTCGGGGGTTCACCTCCCTGCTGATCCCCTCAGGACAGATCGGGCAGTTGACCTCCATGAAGATGCGCCCCGCCTCGGCCCTGGTGCTGAGTCGGTCGCGGTGCTCGGCGAGCATGTGGGCGTGCAGGTCGCGACGCTCTCCGAGCAGCGGGCAGAATGGGCACATCATCTCAGCGGCTGGGCGAGCACCCCCTCGATACCGGCCTCGAAGAAGCGCATCAGCTCAGCCACCAACTCGGTGGGCCGGAACTCGCCGGTGCTCGGATCCCACGTCGCCAGCCCGGCCTGGGACAGCGCCTGGAGCCCAACGGCCATGACGAGGTCGGGGCCCGCATGAAGACTGCCCTCCCGGAGGATCCGCTGCGCCAGGTGGTACTCCACGGATCCCGCCAGGCACTGCAGGGCCCGCCTCAGCAGGGCCTCCGGCAGGCGGCGGTCGCTCACCTCCGGGAGTTCGCCCCCCGGGGGGTAGGCTTCCAGCGCCTGAAGGCGCTCCTGGGCCTGGAGAAACGCCGCTTGGCGGCCCGCGATGGCGTCCGCGAGCAGCCCTGACTCAGGCGACTGCAACTGGCGCCACCTCCGGTTCCAAGGCTGCCTCCACCAGCTCGATGGCGTCGACCACCTCGATTCGGCCTTCCATTCCCAGCGACTGAACCGCGGCGGTGTACATCACGGCGTCCTTGGGGCAGGCCACGACGAAGTAGCGAGCATCGCCGAGAGACACTGCCTCCCGGATTCTGTTCTCACTGGGCCGCTCCTTGATCTCCCCGTCATCCATCCAGATCCTGCCCCCGCCGGCGCCGCAGCAGAAGCTGTTCTCCCGGCAGCGGGGCATCTCGTGCAGCTTGATCCCCAGCAGTTCCAGCACCCGACGGGGAGCGAAGTAGCCGTTGTTGTACCTGCCAAGGTAGCAGGGGTCGTGGTAGGTGGCCACGATCTCCTGTTCCCGGTTCGGCTTCAGGTCGCCCCGCTCCAGAAGCTCGACCAGGAGTTGGGTGTAGTGAAGTACTGGGTAATTGCCGCCCAGCCTTGGGTACTCCTGGCCGATCGCGTTGAGGCTGTGGGGGTCGGTGGTCATGATGCGCTTGAACTGGCACCCCTTGAGGGTCTCGATGTTGTGCTGGGCCAGCATCTCGAAGAGGCCCTCCTCCCCCACCCGGCGGACGTCGTTGCCGCTGTTGCGCTCACCCTCGTAGAGGATTCCGAAGTCGACCCCAGCTCTGGTCATGACCCGGGCGACGCTCCGCGTGAGCCGCTGCACCCGGGGATCGTAGGAGGCGAAGTCACCCACGAACCAGAGCACATCGACCGGCTCCTTGCGCGCGTCCTTGATCGTGAAGCCGAGCTCCCTGGTCCACCTGGACCTCAGCCGCTCCGACTGGTTGAAGGAGTTGCCGTACCGGGCCAGGCTGGCCAGGGAGTCCTGCAGCTGGTGTTCCATCCGGCCCTGTTCGACCAGCTGTCGGCGCATGTCGACGATCTTGGGGATGTGCTCGATGTGGAGCGGACAGACCTCCATGCAGGCACGGCAGGTGGTGCAGGCCCATAGGGTGTCGTCGCTGATGGCGTCCCCCAACATCTGGGAGCCACCGGCAGCCGTGGGTCGGGGGCCGATGCCCTCCTGCTCCCGGAGGTGGTTGCGCAAGTCCATGATCAGCAGCTTGGGGCTGAGGGGCTGACCGGCAGCGAAGGCCGGGCAGACGTCCTGGCAGCGTCCGCACTCGGTGCAGGCGAAGAGGTCGAGCATCTGCTTCCAGCCCAGTTGGTGGACGTCCTTGACTCCTACCGAGGGCTGGCTGAGATCGGCGTCCGGCAGGGTTCCCCGGGGCCCAAGATCCCGAAAGTAGATGTTGGGAATGCCCACGAAGATGTGCAGGTGTTTGGAGGTGGGGATGTAGGGGAGGAAGATCAGGATGGCCAGGATGTGGGTCCAATAGAAGACCTCGGCCCAGGGCTGCGCCGCCGCACCGTGGAGGCCCACCGTCCCCGCCAACCCCGCCAGCGCTGAACTCACCGGGCTCCACGCGGCCGAGGGATCATGCCCCTCCGCGATCTGAAAGGTATGGCGGAGCAGCAGGCTGGCCATCTCAGACAGGATCAGGATCAGGATGATGGTGGCATCGCGCTGGTTGGAGCCCCTGAAGCGTTCCGGGCGCGACACGTAGCGGTTGTAGGCGGCCATGGCGAGTCCCACCAGGACCAGCAGCTCGAAGATGTCCTGGAGCAGGGCGATCCAGGTGTCGCCACCGATGGCGGCGAGGCTGAATCCGGGGAAGAGCCCTCTACCAAACTCCTCGACCAGAGCCGTGAGCAAGACCACGAACCCACTGAAGATGAGGAGGTGAAACACCCCGGCGTAGCGGATCCGGAGCAGGCGGGTGTGCCCACCGACGTTGGTGATAACCCCCCAGACCCTCCGAAGCGGTTGATCGAAGCGGTCCTCGGCGGCAGCGTGGGTGAGCGGACGCAGCACTCTCCAGTAGCGGTAGCCCGACCAAGCGAAGGTCACCACGAGGAGGACCAGCAGGGCGATTGTGCTCGGTGTCACCGGATCAGCCGGACTCCCTGAGCCGCGCGCTGAGGGCGGGGAGCAGATCGCAGAGGTCGCAGGTCGTGCCGTAGCCGGCGGCCTGGAAAATGGGCGCCCTAGGGTCGGTGTTGACGGCGATTACGAGTCCGGCGCCGCGCATGCCCTCGAGGTGCTCCGGTGCCCCCGAGATGCCGACCGCGAGGTAGAGCTTGGGCTTGACTGTCATCCCCGACTTGCCCACCTGCCGGGTCGCCGGCAGCCAGCCCTGGTCGATCACCGNNTCATCCCCGACTTGCCCACCTGCCGTTCCCTGGGCAGCCAACCGCTGTCCACGACCGGTCGGGAGGCCGCCAGCTCGGCACCGAGTGCCGCCGCCAGCTCCCGCGCGGCCTCGATGTTGTCGGGGCCACCGATCCCGCGTCCGACGCTGACGATCCGCTCGGCCTTGGTGATGTCAACGGTGCCGCCGGCGCTGCTGATCCCCACCAGCCGGGTCCGCAGCTGGCCGAGGGCGCTCGGCGTGGACATGTCGATTCTCTCTCCGGCCCCGCCTGGCTGGCGGGCGGCCTCAGGGAAGGCGCCGGCCACCACCGAGAAGACCGCGGGCAGTTGGGTCCTGGTGGTCGCCACCAGCTTGCCCCCGTAGAGCAGGCTGTCCGCCACCACCTCGTTACCCTCGGCCCGGAGGCTGATGCAGTAGGCGACAACAGGCAGCTGGACCGCGGTGGCGGCGCCAGCGGCGAGATCAATTCCCGCCGACGTGTACCCCACCAGGACCACGGCCGGCTGGCGAAGCCGGATGGCGTCGACCAGCACCTCCTGGTGCGCCTCGGGGATGTAGCCGGCCAGGGCAGGGCTGGTGACCGCGACCACGGTGTCGGCGGCGNNCTGATCGGGGCCACCCGATCTCCGTCGGCTTCGATGTAGACCAGGACGCCCTTCACCCTCGCGCCCCCACAAAGCCGCGCTCACGGAGCACGTCGACGATCTGCTCGGCTATCTCCTCCGGTTCTCCTTCGAGCATGTGAGCTCTAGACCCCTGTTCCGACGCGGCCAGACAGGACACGGCGGTGGACAGCGGGGCCGCCTCGGCTGCGAGGGGGGCGGAGACGATCTGAGCCGATGCGGTCACCTGGCGGAGCCGGCTGATGGGCACGTAGCGCGGTGGTCGGGCGGCGGCCTGCACCCCGAGCACGGCTGGCAATGTGATCTCGAGAGTCGCCATGCGGCCGCCGGAGTACTCCTGCTGGACCTGGGCCGCGGCCCCAGCGAGCTGGACTCCGCTCACGACGCTCACGTGGGGCCAGCCGAGGGTGGTGGCCAGAATGGGCCCCAACTGCCCGTTGAGATCGTCGGCCGCCTGAACTCCGGTCAGCACCAGGTCCACTCCCATCCCCCTCAGCACCGGAGCCAGTGCCGCCGCGGCCCGAGGAGCATCGGTCCTGCGGTCTGGGGTGGGAACCTTCTGTGCACGATCGGCCCCGCGCGCCAGTGCCGAGTAAAGCAACTGGTCGACTCCGGCGGCATCCAGGGCCAGGGCGGTGACCTCAACTCCGCCACCCTCTTTGAGTAGGACCGCCTGTTCCAGGGCGTGGTCGTCGAACTCGCTCAACTTCCACGCGACCCGGTCCCGGTCGATGTCGATGCCGCTGGCGTCCACCTCGACGTCCTCGACCAGGTCGGGCACCTGCTTCAAGATCACTGCGATATGCACTCCTCGTCTCCTGGTGTCACGTTTCAGAGATACGTCGATAAAAGCGGGAGCTGGTAGGGATCTCGCCGGCGGCCTTGACCCACACGAAGGGCTGGGCGTGCTGGTGCCAGGCTCCGATCCAGTCGCGGATGTCCGCTTCCTCCCCCATCCCGGAGCACCAGGACTCGACCAGGTTGAGCCATGAGCTGCTGCTCCAGGCGAACTGGAGGTGGAAGCGAGGGTGGTGCAGCAGCCAGCGGTGAATGGCTGGGACCTTCTGGGTGGAGCAGTGGTCGAGGATCACGCGGACCTCACGGTCGGCCGGCACCGTTGCCTCGATGCGCCGCAGGAACTGAGCGAAGTCTTGAGCGCGGCGGCGGCCATGCGGTTGCCCGGGGCCTTCACCGGTGATCACGCCGTAGGCGGCGAAGAGGCCGGCCCTGCCGCGGCGCTCATGGTCGGGTGGGCGCGGTTCGTCCAGCTTTGCCCGCAGGGCCCGGACGGGCAGTCCCCGGGCCGAGGCCCGGATCGGCGACATCTCGCCTCCGCAGAGCACGGCGGCCCGCTCGGGAGGGTCCAGGTAGAGGCCGACGATGTCCCTCGCCCCGTCCACCAGGAAGGGATCGATCGAGACCTTGAGGGGCTCCACCCGGTGGGGCTGGAGCCCGGAGGCCCGCCAGATCCGGGAGATAGAGGAGCGGGAAAGACCGCTGACTGCCGCCATGGAGCGGGTCGACCACCGGGGCGCGTCCTCGGGGGTCCCCTCCAGGGTCTTGGCGATCACCCACTCCACCTGGGCATCGGTTATCGTCGGTGGCACACCTGGCCTTGGCTCGTCAGAGAGCCCGCCCAGGCGGCGGGCCAGGAAGCGCCGGCGCCACTTGCCTACGGTCTGCTGGCTCACCCCCAACTGCTCCGCAACCGCCTGGTTGCTCTCGCCTCTGGCGGCTGCCAGGACGATGCGACTGCGCAAGGCCAAGGCTTGGGCCGTGCTCCGCCGACGGGCCCACTGCTCCAGCCGGGTGCGCTCGCCGTCGGTCAGAGTCAGGGAAGGGATCGGCCGCCCGCGCCGAGCTCTGAGCGCCATTTCGCTATTGTACTACTAATCTCTGAGACGGGTACATCACGCGGATGCTCCCAGCCGGCCCGTGCCGGCCCCGCTAGCTGACGTGGGGAGCACGCCCGGGCCGAGAGTCGACCGCTGACTGAATGTCTACTGATTCAGTATAGTATGGACCATGAACTCGTCTTTCGTCTTTCGTTGGTCGTCGACCTCCGCCGGCGTTCCAGCTCCGCTTGCGGCTGGGAGCCAGATGGGCTCCTTCCCGGAGATGGGTGGCGCCGGCCTCGGCGGCCCTCCCGACCGGAGAAAGTGACGGGGTCCCGGGGGATCTCGATCGGCGGCGTGGGGCGACCGGGTACGGCGGCCTCAATAGGGAGTCCGTGCCGCTGCTCGACCTGGGCCAGGCCGTCCCGGATAGGCGCCGGATGATCACATCGGCGAAGCGGGACCGGCGACCCGCCTGGCGGGGGAACCTGAGTGAAATGCCCCAGGCTCGGCCCTCGCTGCCGGGTGAGCCCAGCATCGATCTGGGAGCCGGCGCGCCCGATGGTGGCAGACTCCTGCAGATGACAGGAGACCACGAGCGCGAGCACGGCTTCGCCGAGGCGCTTGCCGAGGCCCGCCATCCTCAGACCGAAGCGCTGCCCTTGAAGCGAGATGTGGCTGCCTTCGTCGACGGGCTGCTAGGCATCCTCTTCCCGCAGCTGTCCGAGGAGAGGGGGATGACGGCCGAGGAGATCCAGGCCGCCCTGACCTTGGTCCGGCGCGATCTCCGCGACCTGCTTGGCCCACTCGAAGCACCGCCCCGCTCCGCCGAGGTCGCCGGTTCCTTCATGGTGGCACTGCCCGCCCTGTACGAGCAGATCCGTCTTGATGGGGAGGCAATCCTCGCCGGCGACCCGGCGGCGGAGAGCCTAGACGAAGTGATCTCAGCCTATCCAGGGTTCCTGGCGATCGCCATCCATCGGATCGCCCACGAGATTCATCGGCTCGGGGTGCGCGTCCTTCCCCGTCTGCTCACGGAGGTCGCCCACACCCGAACCGGCATTGACATCCACCCCGGCGCGGCGATCGGACGCGGTCTGTGCATCGATCACGGCACCGGTGTCGTCATCGGAGAGACCGCCGTGATCGGGGACGAGGTCAAGCTCTACCAGGGGGTCACGCTCGGTGCGCTGAGTGTCGCCAAGTCCGCCGCCGGGACCAAGCGCCACCCGACCATCGGGGATCGGGTGGTGATCTACGCGAACGCCACCGTGCTTGGAGGCGACACCGAGGTCGGTCACGACAGCGTGGTGGGTGGCAACGTCTGGCTGACGGACAGCGTCCCCTCTCACTCGGTCGTCTACCAGTCCAGCCAGGTGAAGGTCCGCAGTGCCATGGAGGGGTTCGAGTTCTCTGACTTCGTGATCTGAAAGCTAACCGACCGACCAACCAAACCACCAGGAGGCAGCGTGAGAGTCAACAACATCCTCGAGATCATCGGAAGGACGCCTGAGGTTCGCCTCAACCACCTGTTCGACCCTCGGATCGAGGTCTGGGTCAAGCAGGAGCGGAGCAATCCAGGCGGCAGCATCAAGGATCGGATCGGGCTGGCCATGATCGAGGAGGCCCGGCGCCGGCTGCATGCCACGGCTATCCTGGCTGCTAGTGAACTGCACAAGATCCTGGAGGATCCGACCACCAGCAAGATGCTCAAGCTCCGCGGGATCCAGATGGT
>PLTL01000023.1:0-292 GCA_003164475.1 Candidatus Dormiibacterota bacterium
GTCGAGGACTGGAGCAGAGAGAGGTGGACCAGTGGCGCCGCAGGCGGCGGCGATGCTTCTCCCCGGACGTGGACGACGGTGGGACACGCCTACCGCGCTCCTTCGGGTCGGGCCCACTGGGGTGGCACCGAGACGTCGCCTGAATGGCACGGCTACATGGAAGGGGCTCTCCGGTCGGGGCTGAGAATGGCCCGCGAGATGGTGTCGGCCGAGAGAGGGCCGGAGGGAGGCTGACCCGAAGGTGGCTGTAACTGAATTCAGTTCGGCCGGAGCAGTACCCCCTGCAGGACTC
>PLTL01000023.1:342-2927 GCA_003164475.1 Candidatus Dormiibacterota bacterium
GTTAGGAAGTGGTTGGGATAGAAAGGTTTCCGGCCCTCCGCGCGTCGTGCTGCCAGCACCATCTGGCCGACGACCGGACACTCCGGTGACACCCTGGCGTGGTCAGCCTGGGCCACGCGAGGGTGCCCTCACTCTCATTCCAAGGGTCGGCGTCTCAGCTCTCGCCGCTGTCCGGACCCGCAACGTGGAGGTGGACGAGGTAACCCGACGCGGGCTGATGAAGGGTGGGCTACGATTCCAATCGCCCGATGCCGATCCGGCACTGGGCGCCAGGGCTATACGCGGGTTCAGGGGGGTTCCGATGACAGTTCGAGTCTCGTCTCCCGCTCCCCGGACGACGTCGTGGCGCATGTCGTGGAAGCGAGCGTGCGCCTATTGGGTGGCTCAGGCGTTGAGGAAAGCCAGGACGGCGAGGACCCGTCGATGGTCGTCGGCGCTGTCTGGAAGAGCGAGTTTGGCGAAGATGCTCGTGATGTGCTTCTCGACCCCTCCTTCCGTCATTCGGAGGGCTGTCGCGATAGCGGCATTGGATCGGCCCTCGGCGATCAGCCCCAGCACCTGACGCTCTCGCGGGGTCAGGGTGTCCAGCGGCTGCGGTCGGCCGCGCGCGATCAGCTGAGCCACTACCTCGGGGTCCATCGCCGTGCCTCCGGCGGCAACGCGTCGCAGCGCATCGACGAAGTCGCGCACGTCGGCTACGCGATCCTTCAGCAGATACCCGATACCGCCGCCACCTCCCCGAAGCAGTTCAGCCGCGTACGACTGCTCCACGTACTGCGACAGGATCATCACGGCGGTCTGGGGCACAAGCCGCCGGGCCTCGAGGCAGGCTCGGAGGCCCTCATCCCGGAATGTCGGGGGCATGCGTACATCGACGACCGCGATGTCTGGGTGGTGCTTCACTACAGCGGCAACAAGGCTGGGCCCATCAGCGACCGCGGCTGCCACGTCGAAGCCGCGCCCGTCGAGGAGCTGGGTCAGACCTTCGCGGAGGAGCGCATTGTCCTCCGCGATCACGACGCGCACGGTATCTCCGCGCGGACCACAGTCGGGCCGCCAGCGGGGCTGCTGATCTCGAACCAGCCATCCAGTGCCGCAATCCGTCCCCCCAGGCCACGCAGCCCGGTCCCCCCGAGGGGGTCGGCGCCACCCCGGCCGTCGTCCGAGACCTCGACCAGCGCAAGCCCGCCGCGCTGGTTGACCCGGACCCGGCACGTTGTGGCACCGCTGTGCTTGGCGACGTTCGCCAGAGCCTCGGAGACCAGGAAGTACGCGGCCGTCTCCACGGGTTCGGGGAGGCGGTCTGGGACATCGACCTCCAGGGTGACCGGGACCGTCGAATTGGCGACGATGGCCGACAGCGCCGCGTCCAGGCCTCGATCCTCGAGGACGGTAGGGGCAATGCCACGCACCAGCTGCCGCAGGTCCGCCAGGGCGCGCTTGGACTGCTCATGAGCCCGCTCGATGAGCCGCCGGCAATCGGCGGGCTCGGTCTCGAGCTTCTCCAAAGCCACACCGAGGTCCACAGCCAATGCGACCAGCCTCGCCTGTGCCCCATCGTGGAGGTCGCGCTCGATGCGTCGGAGCTGGCCAGTCTGCGCGTCCGCGGCCGCAGCCCGGCTCACAGTGAGCTGGGAGACCCGGCTGACGAGGCTGGTCCAGCTGTCCGGACCAACGAGAACCCGCGCAGTGGCGAGCTGAAAGGAGGACAGCCCTCGGACGACCAAGGGGCCGACCGTCCAGCCGATCAGTCCCAGGACGAAGCCGATCGCGCCGACCAGGGCGGCGCGGCGCGAGCTGGTGATCGGTATCCAGAGTGGCGAGGCGACCAGCATCACGGACAGCCCGGCGCCCGCGATGGTCACTGCTAGGCTGACGAGTCCGACTGGAACCATCACCGCCGTCCAGAGGACGTCACGCCACGTCGCCGGGTCCGTGACCAGCACTCGCAGTTTGCCCGCCACCGGCAACCCGGTGGTCGCGTGGTAGCTGGCTCCGATCGGGTTCGCGTCGACCACCAGTGCTCGGCAGCGCTCAAGCCACGCCAACAGCCGGCATCCGACCAGCGCGAAGCAGAAGAGCGGCAGTCCGATGAGCACCAGGCTCAGCAGGCCCGAGGCGACCCCGACGGTGAAAAGCGTTGCGGCGACGAGCGCGACCGGACCTCCGGTGACGACGTGGGCGAGGGCACGCCAGGTGCGCGCGTCGGCGTAGGCCAGTGGCACCCGTCGTAGGAGCTGCAGGATCGTCGGTGGGGGAGAGCCGAGGGGGTGTGAGGAGGCTGCGGTTGTGGCGTCCATAGTGCGGCTCCTGTTGGGCGGGTCAGCGTCGCACGAAGCCTACGGCGAACAGCGACGGTCGACCACCTGGGCTGCCGGAGTGCTCTTGGTATGGCTACCCCCACCAGCCCATGCGATTAGGCTCGAAGTCCGGCGACGGGGGCGGGCGCGGTGCGGTGAAGGTCACTCGAAACGGAGCCAGCCACTGATCGCCGCAGTTATGCGGTCCGATCGCCGCCGGGCTCAGGGTCGGTCCGGTGCGCAGTTGGATTCATGCGTCTGGTGGGCCTGACCCGGTAAGACGGA
>PLTL01000166.1:0-4092 GCA_003164475.1 Candidatus Dormiibacterota bacterium
CGAGGCCGACGTCGAAATCCCGACCGTCATACCCGGAATTGTAGCCGGTCGAGGGCGGGGGGCGCCATCCGGGCTGACGGCGCCCCCCAACACCATCGTCACCGCGGCGTCACGCCACCATCACTGCGGCGGACTAGCGTCGGCGGGGATGTCCGGAATCCCTGGAGCCACCCGACGCAGCCTCCTGCTGGCCCTCGCCGTCTGCTCGATCCTCGTCTTCCCCGCGCTGCCGGGAGCCCAGGCCCGCGCGGCCGGAACCCCCGCCCTGCCCACCGACCGCCTTCAGTTCGGTCTGGCCAACGGCCCCTCGGACCTCTCCTGGATGACCGGGAGTGGGGTGTCCTGGGCCTACCGCTACCAGTACATCTCGGGCGGGGTCAACACTCCGGGCAACTGGGAGACCTGGCAGGACCTGTCGCTACCCGCCGGGCAGTTCGCCCTCGACTACGTGACCGCCAGCCACGACGCCGGCTACATCCCGGTCTTCAGCTGGTACGAGATGCTGCAGTCGTCGCCGAGCAGCGGCTCGAACGAGTCAGACCGCGACTTCAACAACCTCAACGACCCCACCACCATGGCGAGCTACTTCGCCAGCTTCTCCCTGCTCATGCAGCGTTCGGCGCAGGCCGGGGGAACGGTGATCGTTCAGGTGGAGCCGGACCTGTGGGGCTACCTGCAGCAGCGCGCCAGAGGCGCGAGCGCCGCCTCGCTCCCGGCCAGCGTCGCCTCCTCCGGTTAAGCGGGCGTCTCGGCATACCCGAACACCGCCGCCGGCTTCGGGGCCGCGCTCATCCACCTCCGCGACGTCCACGCGCCCAACGTGCTCCTGGCGGTGCACGCTTCGATGTGGTCGAGCGGCATCGACCTCGCCACCGACACCAGTCCCACCGTGAATGCCGCCGCCGAGGCGGACAAGACCGCCGCCTTCCTCGTCTCGACCGGGTCCTGGGACCTGGTCTTCAATGACGTCGACGACCACGACGCCGGGTGGTGGGAGGCGCAGGGGGACGACAACCAGAACTTCTCGCACTGGTGGGATCCGACCAACACCGTCTTCCCCAACTTCCAGCGCTACCTGGACTGGGTGTCCGAGTTGCACGCCAGGACCGGGCTGCCGCAGGTGGCGTGGCAGGTGCCGGAGGGCAACCAGTATTTCCTGACCATGAACAACACCTGCGGCCACTACCAGGACAACGTCGCCCAGTACTTCATCGGCCACGCCTCCGACCTCTCTGCCGCCGGCCTGATCGCCGTGCTCTTCGGTGCCGGGAATGCGTGCCAGACCACCAACACGGATGCCGACGGCGACGGGGTGACCAACAACGGCGGGGTCCCCACCACCGACGCACTGGGCGGCTGCATCGCCTGCAACACCAACGTCTCGACGGTCAGCGACGATGACGGCGGCTATCTCCGGATGGCCGTGGGGGCTTACTACGCCGTCCCCCAGCCGCCGCTGGACGGGGTCACCATGAGCGCGTTTGGGGGGATCTACCACTTCGGCTCGGTGCCGACCTCCACCTCCGGAGGACCGTTCTGGCCGGGGTGGAAGATCGCCCGGGGCATGGCCCTGTGCCCCGACCACAGCGGCGGCTACGTCCTCGACGGCTTCGGCGGCATCCACCCCTTCGGGACGGCTCCCAGCCTCCCCACCTCGGCGTACTGGCCGGGCTGGGACATCGCCCGGGGGATCGTGGTCACCAGCGACTGCAGCGGCGGCTACGTCGTGGACGGCTTCGGCGGCATTCACCCCTTCGGTGACGCGCCCCCGGTCACCATCACCGGCTACTGGCCCAATTGGGACATCGCGGTGGCCATCGTGCTCCGCCCCGACAATCGCAGCGGCTGGGTCATGGACGGCTTCGGCGGGCTCCATCCCTTCGCTGCGGCGGGGACGCCCGTGCCGGCCATCCCCACCAACGGGCCCTACTGGCCGGGCTGGGACATCGCGACCGGAGTCACCCTCGACGACGCGGGGGGTGGCTACATCCTCGACGGCTTCGGCGGTGTCCACCCCTTCGGCGACGCTCCCCCGGTCACGACGACCGCCTACTGGCCGGACTGGGACATCGCCCGGGCCATCAGCGAATACAGCTCCAGCCCGCCCGCGGGCTACGTGCTCGACGGCTTCGGGGGGCTCCATCCCTTCGGAGGGGCGCCCGCGGCCGTGGCCCCGGCGTACCTGGGCGGGCAGGACGCCTTCCGCGCTCTCGCGGTCACCCCGTAGGGCCGAGCCTTCCAACGGCGGGAGCGCCCGCCTCGTGCACCCGTCTCGCCGCCTGCCCAACACGCTCCGCGGCCGCCTCGATGTCGGCCTCGGTGGTGAAGCGACCCAAGCCCAGTCGCAGGGCGCAGCCGCCCAGCTCCCCGAAGCCCATGGCTTGGAGGACGTGCGATGGGGTCGGCGCCCCGCTGGAGCAGGCGCTCCCCGCCGAGGCGCATACCCCCAGCTCGTCGAGGACGGCGAGCATCAGGTCGCTCCGGCAGCCGGGGACCACGAGGCTGCAGAGGCCGGGAAGGCGCCGGTCGGGGTCTCCGGTGGGCTCCACGCCCGGCACGGTCTCCACTAGTAGGTTGGTCAGCCGACCAGCCAGCTCGTGCAGCCGGCGTGCATCGGCCTCCCGGCTCCGCTCGGCCAGCTCAGCCGCCACCCCGAAGCCGGCAATGCCGGCGACGTTCTCCGTGCCGCTCCGCCGCTCGCGCTCCTGCCCACCGCCCGTGATCTGGGCCGCGGGGAAGGTGCCGTGGCGGGCCACCAGCGCCCCCACCCCCTGGGGCCCGTACGCCTTGTGGGCGCTGAGGCTGAGGAGATCCACCCCGAGGGCATCGAGGCCGAGGGGAAGCCGGCCCAGCGCCTGGACCGCGTCGCTATGCACCAGGACCCGCGGGTTGCGGGCACGGACTGCGGCGGCGATCGCCGGGACGTCCTGGACGGTGCCCACCTCGTTGTTCGCGAGCATCACAGAGACCATCACGGTGTCGGGCCGCACGGCCGCGGCCACTGCGGCGGGATCGATGCGTCCCCGGCGGTCGCAGTCGACGACGGTCAGGTCAGCCCGACCCGCCTCCGCCAGCCCCCNNCCAGCCCCCGGGCGGTGGTGAGGACGGCCTCGTGCTCGACGGCGCCGACCACCAGGTGGCGGCCGCGCTCCGGTCCCCATCGCTCCAGGACCCCGCGGAGGGCGAGGTTGTCGGCCTCGGTCCCGCCCGAGGTGAAGATCACCTCCCGCGAGGCGCAGCCGGTGGCGCTGGCGACCCGGTCGCGGGCGGCGTCCACCGCCGCCCGGGCCCGCCGGCCGTGGAGATGGGCGGAGGAGGGGTTGCCGAACAGTTCCCCGAGCCAGGGCAGGAGGGCCGCACGCACCTCGGGGTCGAGGGGGCTGGTCGCGGCGTGGTCGAGGTAGATGGGCTGAGCCGCCTCGCGGGCGGAGGGCCGGTGCTCCACGTCGAGTCAGTCTAGTCGCGCTGATCCGGCCGCCCCGGTCAGGTGGCGACCGCCGCCCCTTCTCAGGGCGGAGAGAGCTCACCCATCACGTTGCCGGGCCACACCATGATCGTGGTGCCCGCCACCGTCGTCATCTCGCTCGGTGGGCCCAGCGACTTCTCGACCACGGCCCGGTCGGTGGTGTCGCTNNCCCGTCGAGGAGGACGAATGTGGCCCGTGCACCCTCGGGGTCGTACCAGGACATCGTGGTGTGCCAGAGGAACGGCGTCAGCGCCCCGGAGGCCGTGCTGACCGCCCGGACCGTGATCGCATCGTGGGTGCTCACCGTCACCACGTTGGCGTCCCAGTAGGTGCCCAGGCCGTGGGTCGCCCCGTGCGCCGACAGCCAGGAGGTCACCCCCGTGAAGGGTGCGGGCGCCGGCTGAGCGGTGACCGCGCCGGCCGCGAAGNNACCGCCATCAGACGGGGCACGCCCTCGCGGCCGGCCAGGACGGCCCCGAAGCCCAGGAGGGGGAGGAGGTAGCGGGCCGAGGTGAGATCCGTCGCCTGCTGACCGACGATGTAGGCGGCGGCGTCGGCGAGCATGCCGAGGGCGAGGATGCGGGACACGAGGTCGAGAGCCAGCCAGCGCCGAGGCCGGAGCAGGA
>PLTL01000166.1:4122-4301 GCA_003164475.1 Candidatus Dormiibacterota bacterium
CCGGCCGGCCGGCTCAGGAAGTCCGCTCCGAAGAGGGTGAGGAGAGCCTGACCTCCCACGGCCAGGTTGTGACTCAGGGAGGAGACGGGTGGCGGCAGGCCGTACCCGTTCCCGAGCAGGGGGGCGGCGGTGTATCCGCCCAAACTCCGGATCCCCCACCAGGTCACCGGTGCGGCGAC
>PLTL01000237.1 GCA_003164475.1 Candidatus Dormiibacterota bacterium
TGAGTTGGAGCGGCTCGCTGCGGAGTTACCGCGCGCATCGGGATCTGCTACACGCTTACTCCCTGGGGGCCGCGGGTGGTCTGGGTCGCAGACGCCTGGCAGCTCCGAGAACTGCCCTAGCATTAGGCGTCGGCCGGGCGCGGTCAGCCGGGCCGACGGCGGGCCATGGTGAGCAACGTGACCTGGGGGACGGCGACCTCGCCGCCCTGCGCCGCGATCAGCCCGCGCAGGCCATCGAAGAGCCGCTCCCTCGCCGCGTCGCCGAGGAGCCGGTGGTCCGATTGGGTGGCGAGCAGATCCAGGAAGCCGTCGGTGGTGAGGTGCGCCGACCACGGGTAGCTCCGCGCCGTCACCGCGCCGAACAGGCCCGTCTCCCTGATCTCGTCGTCGGGCCCGTCGTCGCCGCGCTCGCGCAGCCCCGGGAACCCCGGGTTGTGGGCGAGCAGGTCGGGTGCGAGGCGCCGGTAGACGTCCTCCAGCTCATCGCGGAGCTCCTCTCCCCGCCAGCGCACCTGATGCCCCATGAGCGCGACCGCTCCCCCGGCCTGCAGCGCCTGCGCGACCTTGACCCAGCGCACCGCGGGGTCCACCCAGTGGATGGACTGCGCGGCGAAAAGGAGACCGAATGCACCCGTCTCCACGGGCCACTCCTCGAATGTCTGGGGCGCGATGCGCACCCTGGGGAACCCCCGGCAGTTGCGCAGCAGGACCGACGCCATCTCTGGGCTCGGCTCCAGCGCGAGGATCTCCACCCCGCGGGCGGCGAACGCCACCGTGGCCTTGCCGGTGCCCGCCCCCACCTCGAGAGCGCGGAGCCGGGCCGGGTCGACACCCGTGAAGCGGAGCACGTCGTCGACGAGCGCCTCCGGGTAGCCGGCGCGGGCCCTGTCGTACAGCTCGGCCGCCTCACCGAAGACGAAACGCTGCTCCCGGCCGTCGGTCTCCATCGATGCTTCAGCCTACGGCAGCCGGACCTCGCCTTCGGCCGGCGGCGTCGATCAGGCGGTCCAGGCTTTGGCGAACCGGCACCGCGATCCAGCCCTCGCGCGCGGCAGCTGCGCTCAGATCGGAAGGTATCGGGTGGCACTGGCCCCGCTGGTGCGCCCGCGCGACCAGCGCGCAGATGAGGGCGTCGAAGGCGTGGTCGGTTCGGGTGACCTCACTCCACGTCCTGTCATCGGCGACGAGCCAGAAGCAGCGGCAGCGCAGCTCCTGGGCCACCTCTAGGCCTAGCCGTCCGCTGCCATCGAACCAGGCAGCTCGCCGCCGGCGAGCGATGACGGACTCCTCGCCAGATAGGGGACATGGAGGAGTTCGCCCGCTCGCTGGTTGACCCGCTCGCCGCGACGGTCAGAGCGGGAGGTAGTGGCCGGGGAGGCAGGGCCGGCGGCGACCTCCGCCGGCGACACCATCATCAGCCTTCCGAACCGATCGCTGCCCGCAGCCGCTCGTGGATGGCGACGATGGCAGCGGCTACTTCGTTCCGCGCCTTCCCGGTGGCTAGATCAAAGCCGTTCGCGATGTTCCGCGCTATGTCGCTTCGAGCCAGCCTGCGTCTGTAGCCGGCGGACTCGGGTGGCGCGGCGATCAGTTCGTCCTCTCGAAGACAACGAGGCCGTCAAGCCAGCCCAGGGGACCGGGCTTTCCGGTCGATGGCCTTTTTACGCACCGGCTTCTACCACAGGGGCAACAAGGAGGTTCCGGGTAGCGTAGTCGGCCAACCTGGTCCGCTGGCTCGATGTCGGTCTGCCGTTCAGCCGACCCTCCCAGAACGGTTCGTCGTCATCACGGTCACGGGTGACACCGGGCGGGCGCGCGCCGGTCACGGGGTCAGCCGCCCGGACCACCCCGACGAGAATCCCAGCTAACCCATAACCCTCGTAGCCTTGGAGCATCACCTCGGGCCGCTGGCCGAACTCGTTTAGGGCAACTTCGAGGCCAACTGACAGATAGGGTGGGCCCTGGGAACGAAAGAGCGACGTGGTTACCCGGGGCTGGCCCGTACCCTCGTCGGGCACGTACTGGTCGGGTCGGACCCGACGGTAGACAGAGGAGTCCGAAGGAATCGACGGGTCGTCTGGAGGCTCGCCTTGCGCGATCAGCTGACCCGTTCCCAGTAGGTAATCACCTCCGGTCGTGCCGCAGGAGCGACCGCCTCAGCGTGGACTCCGCTCGTGTCATGCCAATAGTGGTACGCCACCGAGTCAGGGAGGAAGAGCAACTCAAGATGTCCAGGCGAGCGGTGCCACTCCAGCTGCACTCCTCCATCCGGGGTGGGAACGATGCTCGGTATTCCCACAGGGCGCTCCAGCAACTTCGCCAGCCAGTCTGTAGCTCTTTGGACCACGAAACCCGGGATGACATGCGCCCCGTAGCCGTCCCAGTTCGCGGTCAAGGTTTCGATGGACTGCAGCCGCCGCGTCATCGAGGTTACTGCTTCGACGTAGCTGGCCTGGGTCCTTGCCATCAGAGTCTCGCCAAATGCAGGCGGCAACGTGTCCTGTGCCGTCATCATCGGCGCTGTGATCGTCATCTCTCGTGTTCTCCCCAAAGTTTCCGGAGCTCTGGATGTATCACATCCTGGAAACCACGGACTATCCACTCATGACCATCGTCNNCGAGAAGTTGGCGCACGCCTGTCAGATCCTGTGTTTCTGGAGCACCCCGCGCCGTCAAGGTGAGGGCGAACATGGCGCGGCCGTCAGTCACCCGCACGGCTGGCTGTAGAGACAGATGTAAGCGTGCCCTACCTGCCGCCATCACCCAGTTGCAGTCAAGACGTCCGTCCTCTGGGTGAGGCAAGAAGCCAACCGGCCACCGGTCACTCCAGAAGCTCAGGAGACTACTGAAATCGCCGTGGTCGCGCAAGGGTTCCTCGATGAGGATGTGA
>PLTL01000251.1 GCA_003164475.1 Candidatus Dormiibacterota bacterium
CTCCGCCTCGGTGAGCGTCGCAGCGGTCAGACCGACGGCGCCGTGCTCGAGCTGTCGCCGGGCCACGAACGCACTCTTGTGGGTCTTGGCGTGAGGCCGGAGACGCAATCCCAGCGCGGATGCGAGGGCCGGCATGGCGGCGAGGTTGGACTCCATCGCGGCCACGTCCACCACCGCGACCGGTGTCTCCACGGCCTGGGCGGCGGCGATGACCCGCTCCGCGTCCATCAACGGGCTCGTGCCACGACTGGTGCCCCCGGTCCTGTCAGCATCGGTCACAGCATAGCCGGGCGGCGATTGTCACATCACGCCGAGTTTCTCCCGCCCGTCCTCGGGTCGCAGCCCAACGCGCTCATCAACGACTTGACTTGCGCATCATCCCAAAGCCGCTGGTTGACCCTTAAGGCACGCGTTCCGTCCCGACGAATGGCGCACAGCGTGGGTTGGGATGAATACCGCGTCTCCAACCGAGCAACATCGTCGACGGGCACCCGCGAAGTCCAGCCGACAAGATTCGTCTTACTGAGACCGTTTGCGGCGGCCCCAACGGGGGCAAGGTGGGTCACCGCCATCGAGGTGCGTCGAAGTAGTAGAAGGCGCAAACGGCGTAGCCGATCAGCCCAAATAGGATCAGGCCTAACCCCGCGGGCTGGAGAAAGACCAGGAGCACGAGTCCCAGAAACATGAAGGCGTGGCCGGCGTAGGCGCACTGAAGTGCATAATTGCGAATCAGAGGGATGGGCTCGTCGGAGCGGTCGGTCCGGAGAGCGTGGTGGGCGCGCCGCCACATTTCGACGGGTTTCATCGAGGCCGCTGACGGGCTAGGTGTGCCGCTGCAAGAAACGACCATGGCAATGGACACCCGGATCTGGAACGTCCACTGCCGCGAAGCGCCGAACGAAGGGTGGCTCTTGTCAATGCGGAAACCCGGGTATGGGAACGGTCGTAGTTACCTGCACGCCGCCGTACACCCCTAGAGCCGGAAACAGACTGACGGACCAATCGCACGGATCGAGTTGGCCCGTGCCAGGATTTAGCCCCATCGTAAATCCCGCGCCAACGTAGTAGCCACCCCCCCCCATGATCTGGGTGCTGACGCCAGAGGACGGGACCTGGCTTGCCCATCCGATCCCTGGCCCCCGGCCGAGAGCACCAAAGACTCCCCCCGAGTAGCTCAGGTAGCCGTCCTGAAACTGGACGTTCCAGCACCCGATGTCGCATCCACCATAAGAGACGGTGATGTGCTGGTAGGCAGTGTGGAGCGCGCTGCCAATCGCGCTGCTAGTCGCTTCCAGATCTGTCGCCGCGCCGCCGAAGAAGCCGCCGAGGGCATTTTCAACGTCGGTCAGACAACTGTCGGTGCTCCAAAGCCCGCCGCACTTGCCGCTCGGATCCGCGCTGTTTAGGGGGTCACCCTCGACGTACCCATAGGGGCTCAGCGTCGTGGCGACGTTCGGGTCAACGGTGAGGAATTGGCCTGTGACGGGATCGTAGTAGCGGGCCCTGAGGTAGTGGAAGCCAGTCGCCTCTAAGCGGAATGTGAGCGCTGCTAGGAGGTTTCCCGCTGGGTGCGGGCGAGTACGGGGGATCTCCCGCTGTTTCGCGCTGATCCACTCAGCCGCTGTCCGCGCGAGCCGACCGCAGGATGTCGCGGCTCCGCTCGTCCACATGCGCCCCGGTTCTTGCGGCGGCTTCGAGGATAACCTTGCTCCACTGGTCGGGCTTTCTCAACTTCCCGACATATATGGGAACTCGGCGACCTCTGCGGTCCCGGAGCCACAGGAGGCCATACGTACCGCTCCTTCTCCAGGTGACGCTCTCCAGATCGGTGAGATCAACCTCGCGACGCCACGGGCCAATCTCGAATGCCATCCAGCTTTCGTCGAAGCGCAGTCGAGTGAGAAGAGCGAACGTGCCGAGGTAGCCGGATATGGCCAGAGCCCAAACGGATTCCACCCCCAGTACTACCCATCGGCTGACCAGGAGATAGATCCAAGCCGCAGCCAACATCACGGCGATCCCTAGCTCGGCAAGAGCGACGGTTCGGGCCGTCTGCAGGCTTCGCGAGGCCGGGCTCAACCTAGCCGTGCTCCTCAGTGCGATAGGAACCCGCGGGCGGACTCAGCATCCTTGAAAAGCGGCCGACTCGTAGTACGAGGGGGGCGAATTCACGGTGCCGCCCACGAAGAATCCGAAGAAGCCGCCTGCGAACCCCCGCGCGTAGAGCGCCTGGCTGTTGGGACCCGGGTCCCAGAGGTTGCTGAGCTTATAGGGTTGGAAGCCGCGGGTGGGGAAAAGCTGTGACCCGAAGTAACCACCAGCCGCACCGACCGCGGCTCCCGCGAAGAGACCCTCCGCAGTGATCGGTTGGCCAGTGATCGCATCGGTAACGAGGGTGCCCATGAACCCGCCGGCGGCTCCGCAAGCCGTCACCAAGAGCGTTGTGCCATCGCATGCACCCGCAACAGCTCCACCCACCAGTCCACCGACGGTGGCGCCTACGAAGTTCTGCCAGGACCAGGACTGTTGCCCGCTGGCAACCGAGAGCCCGTAGCCGACACCGCCCATAACCGCACCAGCGGCTCCCCCGATCAGCCCGCCCAGCAGCGACAGGGGGTCAAGCCCCGAAGCGTCTGACGAGTTCAACGGGTTGCCCGCGACGTACCCATAGGGGCTGAGGGTCTTGGCTACCGCCGGATCCACGGTCAAGAACTGACCGGTTGAGGGATCGTAATAGCGGGCAAGAGCGGTGCACAAAGCGTCACGGTGGCGGTGGGACATGAGCTGATCGTCTCGTGAAGATGCCGATCGATCGGTTCAGAGTCGCCACGGTTAATCCACGCTGCCTAAGCTCGAGAAGTAGCGCCGTTTCGTCCCGGGCGCGGTACCAGAAGACCAACAGTTTGCGCTCCTTTCTTATGACTTCGAGTCCCCGCGTTCCGAAGTCGGAACGGA
>PLTL01000026.1 GCA_003164475.1 Candidatus Dormiibacterota bacterium
CGCGGGTTCTTCAGCACCCTGCTAAACGACTCGCTGATGGCCGAGATGTTCGGCATCATTCTCGAGGGAGTCCGCGATGGGGGCCAAGCCAAGATCGACGCGCTCTACCAGAGGTACAACGACGGCTTCGATCGGCCACGTGTGGAAGGGGCCTTGGGTGACGTTGTACCACTGATCTGCGGCGAGTTGCGGGCACCACTTGTCGACACTCCTTTACATAGCGCACCACACTTTCTTATGGTCTTCGCTGCGGTCGCGTGCGCGACGGTCGGCATTCCTCGGGGCGATCTTGGAGGCCCTGAAGGGCAGGATGGTGGCCTTGCTGAACCTGAGGTCGTTCTGGCGGAGCTATACGAGCTTGGGCGCCTGATCGAACAAGACGATCCAAGCGGGAGCGAGAATGCGCGCGCCTTCTGGCGTGCGTCCCGGTCGTCCACGCAGAGAATCGCGTCGCGCAGAACGCGGTTCCCAATGTACCTCGCCGCCGTTCGGGGTCAGCTTGCAGTCTAAGCCGTGGAGCTCGCAAGGCCGTATGCAGCATTCCTCCTGAGTTCGTCAGACATCCGATTGGCCTTCGTGAAGGCAACCGAGGCACCTATCACAAGCCCCTGCGCTCCGAGTCACGAGGTAGCCCGGGAGGGGGCGGTGATCAAGCTTCAGGACCGCTGGGGTGCATTCAGTCGGGATCTTGTCTTACTTTCAGCGGTGGGATCAGTGCGGACAACGAGCGGGATGTCCATAACCCGCCAGTGCGGCAGCAGCGCGGTCGCTTTGCGGACATTGAGGGCGACATTCACGGGTCGAGCTACGAAAGGGCGCGATTGGGAGCCAAAGTGGTTTGATCCCGCGGAGGCGGTTGACGCCGCGGGCCGCCTTCGGATATCGAACTTTGCCGCTGTCTCGGCCGCGCTCGGGGCCACACCGGCGCCCCTTGCCGAGCTACGAGCGGTGCGCAATTTCTTTGCGCACCGTGGGGCTGTTGCCGGGAGCACGGCGCGCAGGGTTATCGGCGTAGCTACGACTCCCGAGGTGCACGACTATCTCACTGCGACGCTGAGCGGGGGGGCGCTCAGGTTTGAGGTGTGGATCGCCATGCTCCAGAGCATGGCTCGGGCGGCTGTCTCCTAGAGCCTGGCCCACGGTCCGAGGGAGGTGGCATTGACAGTCGCGTCCGGGGGAGACTCACTCGCTCAGCTTCTGGCGCAGCCACAGACGCCGACCTTGGCCGGCTTTATGGCGCCAATGGAACGGAACGGGCTTCATCAAGCTTCTTCGCGGGGACACGCAGGCATTCGAAGGAGTTTGCGATCGAGAGGAACCTCTCCGTGCCCTCCGCGAACCCGTCGGCCTCGCTTTCCTCGCGGGCACCGGCCAGGCGATCGGACATCTCGCCGCGCGTTTGCTCCAGCGGGTGTGAGAGGAGGACGCGCCCTCCGGCCACGTCCGCGGCCCAGACGCCGCCCGTGAGTCGCACAGGCGTGCCATGCCCGGCAGCTGCGACCTGCTCGGATGCGCGCTGCTCAGTCTCCGCGGCCTGATCCCAGTCGATCTCGCCGCCGCGGAGCAGCGCCGCGACATCGGCAGCCAGCCGCCAGTCGAGCAGCGGGTGGTGGGATCGGTTGTAGTAATCGCGGAGGCAGTCGTAGCAGGAGGTAGTGCACGCTCGGTGGTCTTCGGCCCCATAGGTTCCGGCTACGGTGGCCGCCTCGGCGAGGAGCCGGCTGAACACATCGGGATCGGCCAGATGGGTAGCGTAACCTGCACCGTTCTCGAGCTCGTCGGCGAGGTAGATCTCCGTCGGGGCCCCCGGAAACGACGGCGCGTGGATTCCCACTCTCAACTCTCGGCTTCTGACCTCGAGGAGGCGCACAGCAGCTTCACGGAGGAGGAAGCCGGCCGAGTAGAGGGCGGCCTTTGCTCCGATCGCGGCTCGCACTCCGAGCTTGGAGAGGTCGATGCAGACGCCGCGCGGCAGCGACGCGGGACGCACTAGGAGGATGTCGCTGATCTGGGCAGCGCCCAGGGCCATCTGGCGGCTTGAACCGGGCTGCGGCGCAAACCCCCGAGCGGCGGCTGCCTGCTGCTCGACGAGCCCGGGCTGCCCCGCGGCGGTGATGAAGACATAGTCGCGGCCGCTGTTGTCGTTGATCGTGAACAGCCGCCCGCGCCCGCTCCGGATCTCGGAGTTCTCGATCCTTGCAGTCTGGAGGGTTCCCTCCTCAGGCGCCACCCTCGCGGCTCCGGCTCGGCCTGAGAATTCGAACGTGCCGTCGTAGTCGACGGGGGCGAAGTCGGTTCGGAAGCCGAGAGGCTGGGCGAGCTGGAGCTGACGGTAGGCGGGCGCGGGCTCGCCGCATGTGGGGCAGGTAGCGCTCCCCTCACCTCCGGGGACAAGCCGGATGCAGGAGCGACAGAGAGCTATGGTGCCCACCGGCCCCTCTGGATTTGCGCGTTCGCTGATCCGGCCGGCATATGGGTAGAAGGACGCGAGGCCCACTGCCGTGTGCAGGTGCTTGTCCTTCACGAGCTGGGCACCGGGAGCGAAGTCGCTGACGGCGATGGATAGCTCGCGATCCACGGTCTGGGATGCTGGCCACCTCGATGGACGGGCCTGGTACAGGAGGCGGACTCGCGTGGGAAACCCGAACATGGGCAGGATGCCGGCCTCGCTGAGGAGCTCGCTCAGGTCACCCGTTTCGCCAGCGGCCGTACGGTCCACGCACCCTATGAGCCCTTTTCCCAAGTAGTCGAGCAGGGCCTGCCGGCGCGCCATCAATTCCGGGCACGTGTGGAGGAGGAGGGCGTCAACGATGGATGCAATCTCGGGGCCGCTGCGCCCGATCCAGGCTGCGACATCAGCTCGGACAGTTGGCCAGCCGGCGGCGAGACCGAATTCACCGTGAACGTTGTCCCCGCTGTCAGGAGCTCCCGGAAGCGCAAGGGCGGCGCGGAACGCCCGCCGGAGCGTTTCGGCGGCCAGTACCCGCTGGATGATCTCGGGCCGCCGCAGGTCCAGGTATGGCGGCTCCGGAGGATCTGAGGTGATCCGCTCTGGATTCGCGAAAAAGAAGTCATCGTGGCTGCGCCCCCGACACACGGTGACGCTGAGCGCAAGGGGATCATCGCGTCGGCCAGCGCGTCCGACCCGCTGCTGGTAGTTGAATCGGACAGGGGGCATGTTGGACATTACGACGGCAGTGAGCCCGCCGATGTCGACGCCCGCCTCCATCGTGGTCGTGACGGATAGCAGGTCGATTCCATCGATCCTCCCGTTCTCGCCGTCGAGGAAGATGTTCTGGAACCTCGCCTGGCGCGCCTGGCTATCCTTGGTGTCCGTCTGCCCGGTCAGCTCCTCGCAGTGGAGGCGGAAGGGGTCACCGGCTGCCCGAGCCAGCCATCGGTAGTAGTCGTCGCGGTCCTCCACGGTGGGGGCTTCCTTGCCGAGGTCGCCTGCGCACTTGGTGCAGACGCCCGCCGATGGGTTGACGTGCTGGCGATGGCACCTCTGGCATCGCCGGGCCGTCGCCGGAGCGGGCAGCAGCACTAGCGCATCGGGACTGACCAGATAACCGGTCACGTGGCTCCCCCAGGCGCGCTCGACGGCATCCTGGACCGCGACCTCGGGCACGCCGAGCTTGAGTGCAGCAGCTTCCCAGAACCGCCGCAGGGGCATGGGGGGATTGTCCTGCTCGGTCCTGCGCAGCCAGTTGTGGAAGCGGCGCCTATCGGCGAGGATGCGGACAGAGGCTGCGACCAGCTGGGCTGTGGTCTCGGCGGGGAGCGATCCGCGTTCGATATCACCGGCGACCGGCTGGATTGTGCCAAACGCCAGCCCGATCGACTCGAAATCGCGGCTCATCGCGCCGTACACGGCGACCAGGCACTCCTCGCGAAGCCTCGTTCGGATACGCTCCAGCAGATCTCGCTCCTCCTCACTCAGGTCGCCGCGGAATGCGGGAGGGTCTCGGTTCCAATCCGCGAGCGTCCACCATGGGATGCCCCCGTGTCCGCTCTGGAGACTGGGCCGCGGCCCACCTGGGTTGACTCCCAGTGCCAGCAGGTGGTGCTCGACATCGCTTCTGAGCACCGCCAGCCGGGCCCCTCCGGCCGCATGGCCGGTGCGCACTCGCTCCGCGCGAGCGCGGTCTTGGGCGGTGGCGGTCGGCAGCGCGGCAACCATGAGCGCATCCGCGTCTTCGGGGTAGCCTTCCGCAAAACGGCGCCGGGCCGCGACATCCTGCTCACTCCGGCTCCCCGCAACGAAGGCTTCGAAGCCTGTGAGATCGCTGCGGCCCCTCTGCGCAAGTGCTGCGATGAGCAGCTGGCGAACCGTGTCCTGGTAATGGCGGAGTTCAAGCCCGGCGGAAAGCTTCGCGGCATCCTGGCGGCTGTCGGAGAACAGGACGAGCTTGCGGTTGTTCCCAGTCAGATCGCGGAGGAGGGCATCGGAGAGAACCTGTGTCACCTTCTCGAAGCCGGTGCGCATGGTGCGTATGGGCGACCGCATCCGGTCAGGATCCTCAGGCTGGCGGGCCCCTTCGCGGGACCAAATCCGCTCCCAGTCGTCGCCGCAGGCCGGGCAGCGTGTCGGAAAGGGCGGGAGGGCGGTAGCTGGGCGGGTCGGATCGGTCGTATCGATAGTGAAGCGATACCCCGTGGAGCCCGCATGCGATAGGGCAAGCCGCCCTTCCCGAGGGGACCAGACGGCACGCTTGAACCGCATCCTGAAGCACCCGGCCTGCCAGTTGGTGTCCTCCGGCTGCGCGGTCCGGGGCCAGTACACCGCGTACGAGCCGGCGGTGCGTGCCAGGAGGGCCTGCTCGGGCACTCGGTCCAGCACCGGGTCGTCCGGCCCGAGGTACTCGCCGACCATGCTCGGGTCAGGCAGGCTGTAGCCGCCAAGAAAGATATCGCCACAGTTCTGGCAGTAGAGGAGCTCGAGCACGCGAGAGCCGCAGTCACAGATGGCCTGGGGACGGCTGAATAGCTTCCCGACGCGGCGGTCGGTGCCTCGGAAGGCGGTGTCGACGCTCGGGCAGGCGGGATCGGAACAAGCCCAGATCCCTTCGATATTGCGGAAGAAGAGGTGGGCTCGCATCCGCACGGGAGACCCCGGAGCCCGGGCGCTTGCCAGCAGCAGACCGTTCAGCGCTGCTCTCTGCTCCTCTGCGGTGGCACCCGGGAAGAGTTGCGCGGCCATATCGGCCTGAGCCTGGGCCCCGGGATGGTCGGACGCGCATGCCGCGAGCGCGGCACCCGCCATCGAGTGGTCGAGCAGGGCAGTGCAGGCATCACTATCCGGCTCTGTCCCTGCGGTTGCAAGACTTGCGTAACGGCCGGCATAGGCCGCCAGGTTTCCGGAATGATCGGAACGGGGGGCGAGCTCCCCAGGAACCACGCGGAAGGACTCCGCAGGTCGCGCGAAGAACTCCTCCAGGAACCCCGCGCCATCCGCTGCGTCGAGCGTCGCCGATGCTGCCAGGATGCGCAGCTGGTCAGGCTTATCTGCGAGCCCGATCCGGAGGAGGAGATTCCTGAGCAGGTACGCAACCTCAGTCCCGGCCGTGCCGCGGTACATGTGGAGCTCGTCGACAATCAGGGTGAAGCGGTGCGACGGACTGGCCTCAATCCAGGCACGCGTGGACTCGAATATCGCGTCATCGCGCTGCCGCATGAGCATCACGTTGAGCATCGAGTAGTTCGTTATAAGGATGTCCGGCGGGTGCGCGAGCATGTCCCACCGGGATCGCATTTCGGCACCGTCCGTGCGCTGGACGTAGTACCTGTGGTTGGGGACAGCCCGCCCACCTGTGTGAGACCTATCGAGCTGCTCGGCCCGCTCAGCCCTCTGCGAGGCGTCTCGCAACCAAGCGGCCAGACTGGCTCGGCGGTCAGCGCGGGCGATGTCGCCAGGCACGGGCGTCCGGCCCGTGTAGCGGCCGAAGTAGAAGCGGTGCCCCCGCCTGTGCGCGTCCAGCCATGATCGGGGACCTTCCCCGTCGAGGGCCCTGCGAAGACGCACCAGCTGGTCTTCGACCAGGGCATTCATGGGGTAGAGGACCAGGGTTCGGACAGCCGGCGTGTGGCCCGTCTCACTGAGGCGCTGTGGCGAGAAGTGGGCAGCGTGCTGCTCCCACCAGTGCGCCCCGTCAGGTGAGCCGGCCCCGCCCCAGCTGGCGGATTCGGCAAGCAGTTCATCCAGAACCGGCAGGAGGAAGGCCTCGGTCTTCCCCGAGCCGGTGCCTGCAGTGATGACCATGTGCCGGCCGGCCAGGGCCTCTTCGACGGCACGCACCTGGTGGACATGGAGGTGGTCAAAGCCTGTCAGAAGCCCAGCACCTGCAAACGCGGCGAGATCCGGGTGTGCCCCCGCGGCGGCGAGTGCTTCAGCAAGCGGCCGAGCGTCCTGAGCGTATTCCGGCACGATCTCCAGACGAGGCTCGCGCCACAGGACGCGGTCGCGGTCGAGCAGAAGCCGGCGCTCAGCCTGGACTCGCTCATCGGAGAGTGCAAAGGGCGTGTCGTAGTAGCGCAGCAGCGCCTCGCGCAGGTGGTTGAACGCGTCCGACGGCGACAGCGAACTCATGCGTGACCTCTGCTGATGTGCTGGAGATGCCCGGCCCGCTCCGGGGGCGCCTGGGGCGGGTCTGAAACACGAATAGCCTGGCCCAGGGAGCCCGCGATCTGCCGCGCCACTCCTTGGGGGACGTTCACGTATCGAACCTCCCCCGCCCCGGAGCTCGGCGCCAGGCCACTGCAGAGGAACGCGGCCCGCGCATGGAGCACGGGGAGTGGTGCGAACCAGGGAACGACGAGGGTGCCGCTGCGCGCGTCCGGCTCCCACCTGAGGACACTTCGCTCACAGCGGCGCAGTTCCAGATACACGCCCTCGGCCCGAGGAACAGGTCCGTATCGCCCCGGGATCGGGCTCCACCACGTCTCGACCCGCCAGTACACCTCAACGCGGTAGAGGCCCGGTGCGGCGATCCCGGCTATCGGGACCCATCCGGGATGCTCGGCGGTGGCATCGAATCGCTTCGTTTCGAAACCGCGATTCGGTGGTCCATCGGGATAGCTCCGGACCACCGGAGCGAGATCCGGGAGCAGGCGGCTGAGGCGGTCTGCGGCGAGGGGATCGAACACGATGCCGAGATCGGTGGCGAGCTGAGCGACCTCCCCCTCGTCAGCACACTGGAGGAAGAGCGCCTCCGGCGCGTCCGCCTGCGGGACCGTCGTGAGCCATAGCCCGTCCCTGCCGCTGACCGTCTCCTGGAGGACGGCGCGGAGGGTCCGCGTGCGGGCGCCGGCGCTGATGGCGAAGCCGCCACCGCGGGGCAGCATCGTCAGGACCGGAGGAGCAGCGCTCCAGTGCTGGCTGTCCCAGTCGAGGTCGAGGTGTCCGAGACAAGCGAGGCGATGGGCGGCACTCCACGCGGAACGATCGTCGCCGCCGCGCGAGCCGAGCCAGGTGCAGGCATCCCGCAGATCTGCCCAGGCGCCGGCTCCGCACTCGCTCGTCCACTCGAGAAGGAGATCCCAGTTCACAGCGCGTCCGCCGCATCCAGGTAGAGATCCCAGAGCTCGGCGGCCGCGACGTCGCCGTCCTCAGGGAAGCAGCCCAGGGTAAAGGCTCCCCGCCAGGCAGCGAGCAGCTCCCTGTCGCCGGTCACGGGAGCCGCGGGGTGGACCGCGGCCGACAGCTTGACTCGCCACATGTCGGGCCACCTCGCGAAGATCCACACTGGCTTGAACGCCGGGGCCGCCTCGTCGAAGTTCCAGATGAGTCCAGCGCGCCGCGCCCATTCCGGGGCCGGAAGCGTCGGGATGCCCACGACCTCGCCCGGATGCGCACCGGCGAGGACGTACTCAGAGGGGCCAGCGCGCAGCCGGAGTGGCGTGCGGGGAGGCGAGGGGAGGTCCTCGGGCGCCCCGGAGGCAACCAGCCCCTCGACCCACACCTCGCCACGCGGGGGCAGGGACCTCGGGTCTGCACTGACGTAGCCGCCAGCTGCGGAGCGGCCGCGGTCCACCGTGAGGCGCATCGCCAGGCGCTTCTCCAGACTAGGCCTGGTCAGCCCCGAGCTGCGGAGGGAGCGGAAGGTGCGCGAGGCCGGCCCGCTGTGCACGGTGTGAGCTCCCTCGGCCAGTCCGACGAGGCTCAGTCGGGCTCGTCCGGCTGTGTCAGGAAGCACCGCGATGCCGTCGACATCCACGGCAGTGGGCTCCCCGCCCGGCAGCCAGACATCGGGTTCACCGCCGGTGAGGTACGCGTCGGTGCCGCGCGGCAGCCGCAGGCCGTTCTCCAGCGAAACCCGCGTTCCAGCCGATGGCACCAGGGCTGCCAAGGCCGGTGGAACCGGTGCTGCGGGCAAGGTGCCCATCTCGATGCCCGCGAATAGGGCCCATCCAGCCGGCAGAGCGCCGCGGACCGCGATCTCCCGCCAGCCAGGCTCGGCGCTGGCCAGCAGCCTCAGGGTTTCGGACCGGTACGCTGTCTCGACCAGTGCGGCGCAGGGGCGCAGAACGGGGGCGCTCCTGACCGACACCAGACAATCCAGCTCGTCGTCCTCGGTGAACACGAAACACGAGGCGCCGCTGAGGACGAACGCGACTCTCTCTGTGTTCATGTGAAGGCCATCGCGGAGTCCTGCATCCCCGGGGCTGATGTCGAGCGGCTCGAACCAGCGGTCGGTCAGCGGACGGAGTTCGACCTCCTGACCGGTGGAGAGGCGGGCCCGGAGCACTTCTGGAGTGCTCGCAGAGCTGGGCGGCCGCTCGGCGGCGAGTCCGAGAGAGGGTGGGTGCCGGAGGGAGAGCGTGACGGCGAGCCCGACGACGGTGCGTCCGGAGCGATCACGCTCCCGGCCATCCCACGCCGCGAGGTCCGCAGTGAGGATCCGCTTCAGCCTCGCTGCTGCTTCGGGGTCCTGGGCGGCTCGGCGGGCCCCGGCAGAGAGGTGGGCTGTCGGCGCCCAGGCTCGGAAGTAGTTCAGAAGCTCGTCCCCTTCCACGCTGTCCCCGGGGGCCAGCCTCAGGTACCGGAAGAAGCCGCCCAGCTTCTGCCGGTCCGATTGCCGCAGCTCGGCCTGGGAGAGGGCGGCTCCGATGTGGCGGATGTGAGGAGGCGGGTCGCTGTCGATCGCGCTGAGGCCGCGTCTTCCACCGTTGACGGTGTCGAGCCAGTAGACCAGCCCCGCCCAGAGGTAAGACATCGTTTCGTCATAGCCGGGCACCCGGGCCCCGGTCTGCGGCAGACCGAGGACCTCGCGCAGTCGCCGGTAGTAGTTGTGCGGCGCGATGCCCTCGGAGGACGCCATCCTGGAGGCCGCCAGAACCGAAATCGCGAGAAGGGGGAGGAAGGGCGGGACAAGAGCTGCGCCGCTCCTCTTCCAGGGCGCTAGCGACCGGTAGAAGCGCGAGAGCGGGTCGGCCTCGTCCGGGCTGAGCCAGGACCGGACCGCGGACGCGAGGTCGGCAACCGCTGCCGCAGGATCGGTGCCCCGGATGGCGGCGGCTGCCTCGTCATCGAGGCACAGGAGAGCCGGCTGCCCGGCGAGCTCAGCGGGGAAGAAGTAGTCGGCGAGTGCCGCTGCCCACTGCCCGCAGGTCCAGTGGCCCCCGCCGGGAGCCGGATCCGCAGCTTCCGTCGCGGCATTCACCCTGGGTGTTCCAACGTCCACACTTGCAACCGATGAGCATGCGCTCAATCCCGCCGAGGATGGGCGATCGTGGCGCTCGCGTCAAGGCCAATCGTCCTCACCGGCGCGTGGACCAGCGGCTCACTGCCGGGAGTCCCTGGGCACCACCGCCCGGGTCGTGGGCCTCGTCCGAGGCGATCCGGCTCACGATGCTAAAGTGCCGCAACCGCGACAGTCGGCCCGAACTGGCCCTACGTTCAGCCGTGCACCGGCTTGGCCGACGCTTCCTGGTTGCGCGGCGACCGGTGCCTGATGTGAAGCGGACCGCTGATCTGGTGTTCACCCGCGCCCATGTTGCCGTGTACCTCGACGGGTGCTTCTGGCATGCCTGTCCCAGGCACTTCGTCTCCCCCAAGACGAATTCCGCGTACTGGGAGTCCAAGATCTCCGGCAACGTGGCGCGCGATCGCGACACCGACGCCCGCCTCGCTGCAGCTGGATGGACGGTCGTGCGCATCTGGGAGCATGAGGACACCGAAGGCGCAGCTCTTCGCGTGACCGCTGTCGTGGACGCCGCGCGCCACGCCGCTACGCTGTCAGTGTCGACAGCCAGTCGCTGAGCCCGATCAGCCGGCCGGCGGTCTGGTGACCGGCCAGGAGCTGTGCCTTGCCCCGCCGGTGCTCGCCGTGGGCGGCCGCCAGTGCCTCTGGGTTGACGTGCACGACGGATGTGAACATGTTGCGGCCGGCCACCCATCGTCTGCACGCGGCATCGAGCCGTGCCGTGTCGAACTCGTTGGTGATCAGCACGAAGTCGAACGGCTCGCGCCGATCTTCCAGCTTCGTGTACGTGTCGTAGTCGACACCGAACTGCTCCTCACGGTCGGCACGGATGCTCCATTTGGCCGTGACGAGGATCCGCCGGTCGGGCGGGGCCTCCACGGCGAGATCGACCCGCCGCACTTTCTCCCCCTGTGGGGGTGGGCGGAAACCGTAGATATCGTGGAGCTGCGGGCGCGTGCGAACCCGGACACGCTCAGCGCCGGGCATCCGGCTGATGATGAAGCTGAGAACATCTTCGAATCCCTCGCCCACGAGGTTGGCCCGCTTGTTCTCCTGAAGGAAGTACGCCTGCAGGCGCTCGGCGAGGAGGACGACGCCGCGCTCGTCGGGTGCCGTGCCCGTCCAATCCTGGAAGCTCTCACGGAGGATCGCCTCCAGCTCCGGGTCATGGCCCGGCTCGGGGAATCCCAGGTCCTGATAGGGGAGCCGCTGCTGCTCAGCGCGCACGCGACGCTGCTCCTTGAACTGATCGAGTGCCAGTATCAGCTTCTCCAATCCCCGCCGGAAGAGCCAGTCGACTTCGTTCCGCAGCAGGTCTGGGGTGGTGCCGAGCTGCTCAGCGACCCACCCGTGGAAGGCGAGCGACCGCGCATACCACGGGCGGCCGGGTTGCGCTTTGTCGCTCTCGTAGCAGTGTGCAAGCCCTGTGGTCCGATCGATCCAAAGAAGAAGCCGGTACACGTGCTTCCATGCTTCCGAAGGGGCGACGGCACCGGTATCGCCGAAGTACTCCTCCAGGAGCTCGTGGCGGCTCTCTTGGCCAAAAGGCCGCTCGATGAGACGCGGCGGCGACACATCTGTCACGCGACCAGCTCGCCCTCGCGTGCATGCTCCAGAGTGGCGGCCACGGCCTCCGCGATGGCCTTCGCCAGCAGCGGCGGTACTGCGTTGCCCACTTGCCGGTACCGGGAGTGGCCGGCCCCGCCTTCGATGCGCCCGGGCAGTGGCCCAGAGCGGGAATCCGTCGTGAAGACAAAGCGGTCGGGGAACGACTGCAGCCGGGCAAACTCCCGGACGCTCAGACCGCGCAGAGCGCTGTAGTGGTAGACCGAGTCGGCTTTCGTGTTCACGGTCCATGACCACATGTCCGGGTGCAGCCTCCTGTACGCGTAATAGTGTTTCCGCTCCAGACGGCCAGTCCCGCTGTCGGGTCCCCATCTCAATCCGGTGAGGTATCGCTCGCGCAGTGCGTCCCCCAGGTCGCGGTGATTGCCGCCAGGGGGAATTGAGCGAAGCCGCAGCTCCGTGTCCGCATTGATGCGCGGGACGCTCGTGTTGCTTACGGCCCCGCCGCTGATGCGCATCAGTGTCTGGTAGGCGCTCTGCGGCTCGCAAAGCTCAGCTGGGGGGATCTCATCGGCGCGGGCGCCCGAGCGAAGCCTGCGCAGGTCACCGATCGCCTGGATTGCGGTGACGGCGCAGAGGTCATCCGGATCGTCCAATCGCCGGAGAAGGGCGGCTTCCACAGGCCCGCCGCCGGCTCCCACGTCGTAGCGCGTCCGGCTCCCGCGGACTGATCGGATGAGCCCCAGCGCAGCTGCTGCTCCGCTTCCGCGCATCTCTGGGGGCTCAATGCTCAGAACACGGCGGATTCCGAGGAAGACAAGCCGGCGGCGGGTCTGGGGCACCCCGAAGTCCGCTGCGTCAACCACCTGCGACCGTACGTCGTACTCACCGTCTATTGAAAGGTCGTGGGTGATCTCGGCCCTGACTCCCATCTGGTCGAGGCCGAGGACGTTCTCCATAACGAAGGCCGGCGGCGCGAGTGCGCGGACAACACGGACAAACTCGCGGTAGAGCGAGTTCCTTGGGTCCTCAATCATGCGGACGTGATTCCGCATCTGCGAGAACGCCTGGCAGGGTGGCCCGCCCACGACCACATCGGCACCGGCCGCCGCCTCGATCACCTGGAGGCGCACGGCGACGTCCCGCAGGTCACCGGTGACGGACACCGCTTCCGGGAAGTTCAGGCGGTAGGTTGCGCAGGCGTCAGGGTCAAGGTCTGTGGCGGCGGCCACGGAGAAGCCTGCCATCCGGAAGCCTTCGGAGAGCCCGCCCGCTCCACTGAATAGGTCGACCAACCGCAAGGGCGAGTGCGTTGGCGCCTCACTCAGCGGGATCGCGAATTGCGTCGAGGATGGACGCCCCATACTGCCCGCTGATCATAGCGGACATACGTTTGCCTCGTCCATGGGTTCGTCCACCCAAAATCGGGGCACACGGTGCTAATGCCGCATTCACTTCGGGCACGGGTCCCCGGGGCACAAAGTTGGGGCAAGGCGGCTGCCATGTACCGGGCTCGGTGACGTGCCGACCCCGCCCCTCGCGTGCAAGGAGACCTGCGCATTCGCCTTCGTCAGTGATCACACGTACCATTTCCGCTGGTGCCGCTCGCTCTCGCCGATTACCTTGAACTAACGCCCAGGGAAGCCCAGGCGCAGTGGCGGAGCATCGCCGAGCGGTCGGCCTTCTTGCCGGGTGGCCGCCAGGAGGATTTCCGCCCTGTGGAGACCCTCCTCTCGTACGGCCTGTTCTTCGCCATGAACCCTCACCGGTACGGTGGACGGAATATGGACGCCGCCCCTGCGCCTTTCCATCGTGTGTGTGCCGTTATCCGGCGGAGCGGGCGATCTGTCCTCGAGAAGATGCTCAATCTCGACGGGACACGGTCCCACCGGGCGAAGAACGAATGGGAACTCTTCGTTCATCTTGAGGGTGACATTCGCCTGTACTCCTATCTGTACCGGATCTGCCTCGCCTCCGCCCGCGCCGTGGGGATACCTCCGGAGTCGCTCCCCGACTTCCTTGGGCTCGAACAGGGCGGTGAGCTTCATCTCCTCGGCCAAGATGACCTGCCTGCTCCGGCTCTTGGGCCCTCACTCGAACCCGAGGTCGCCGTCGAGAGCCACCGCCTCGGTGCGAGCGAACAAGAGACTGAGCGTCTCCTTCTTGCGAAGGCCCGTATGGGGCAGCATGGCTTCGCGCGCGACGTCCTCAGTCGCTGCGAGGGAGCGTGTGTCTTCTGCGGCATGGCGCCCAGGTCCCTGCCGAGGGAAAGCCTGATGGTCGCTTCGCATGTGAAGCCCTGGGCGAAGTCGGATTCCCGAGAGCGGTTGGACCTCCACAACGGTGTTGCCGCCTGCCCGACCCACGACGCCGCCTTCGACGGGGGGCTGCTCACTGTGGCCGCGGATGGCGCTGTAATCCGCGGTGACCGCCTTCTGGCCAGCGTAGCCCGGGAGCCGGGCATGGCTGAGCACTTCGGGGATTCCGCGATGGTCCACGTTATCCCTTCCCGCTTCCTACATCTCGGGGGAGCACTTCAGC
>PLTL01000391.1 GCA_003164475.1 Candidatus Dormiibacterota bacterium
CGGCTGCACGTCGTAGTGCCCATAGTAGAGCAGGTGCGGCGCATCCGGCCCCGGCCCCGGATGGTGCGCCACCACGGCGGGGTGTCCGCCGGTCTCGCGCAGCGCCGCCTCGAAGCCCAGGCCGGCCAGCGCGTCCCTGGCGAACGCGGCGGCGGCCCGGCAGTCGGCGGCGTGCGCGGGCTGGGCGCTGATGCTGGGAATGCGCAGCCATTTCCGCCAGCGTTCCAGGGCGGCGCCGAAATCGGCGTCCAGATGCGAGAGAACCTGTTCGACAGTACTCATTGCAGCTCCGTGGAGACCATGCAGAAGGCGTCGAATTTACGATCGAGTTCGCGCCGGACCAAGACCGGCCGGTCCACCGATGCCCAGGCCCTCGAAGCCCTGCGCGAGGAGCACCCCATTGTCGGGCTGGTCCTGGAGTGGCGCCAGGCGACCAAGCTCAAGAGCACCTACCTGGACGCCCTGCCGGGGTTGGTCGATCCCGATGACGGGCGGGTTCACACCAGCTTCAACCAGGCGGTCGCGGCCACCGGACGGCTCTCGTCGAGCGACCCCAACCTCCAGAACATCCCCATTCGCACCGAGCTGGGGAGGCGGATCCGGGCGGCCTTCGTGCCCGGGCCTGAGGGGTGGGTGATGGTGTCAGCCGATTACTCCCAGATCGAGCTCCGGGTTCTGGCCCACCTGAGCCAGGATCCCCAGCTGATGGCCTCGTTCGCCCGCGGCGACGATGTTCATGCCGACACCGCCGCCCAGGTCTTCGGCACGTCCAAGACGGAGGTCTCGGCGGAGCAGCGGCGGATGGCCAAGGTGGTCAACTTCGGCATCCTCTACGGGCTCTCCAGCTACGGGCTGTCCCGGGACCTGGGTATTCCCACCGATGTCGCCGACGACTTCATCCGCCGTTACTTCGATACCTACGCTGGCGTCCGCAGCTACCTGGAGTCGGTTCGAACCGGGGCTCGCCAGCAGGGCTTCGTCTCGACCATCCTGGGCCGGCGCCGCTACCTCGCTGACATCAACTCCAGCAATCGCCAGCAACGGGAGGAGAGCGAGCGGATGGCGATCAACATGCCCATCCAGGGGTCGGCCGCGGACATCATGAAACTGGGCATGATTCGGGCTGCCCAGGCCCTGGCTGCCTCCCAGAGCCCGGCGCGGATGCTGCTCCAGGTTCACGACGAGCTGATCTTCGAGGCTCCCCCAGCGGCCGCCGCCGAGGTCGCCGAGCTGGCCGCCGAGGCAATGGCCGGGGCGTTCGACCTGCGCGTGCCGCTGGTGGTGGATCTCAAGACCGGCCCCAACTGGAGGGACCTCACCCCGATCCGCCCCGGCGCCGGTTGAGCCGGGTTCGTGCCTGAGCTTCCCGAGGTCGAGACCATCGTCCGCGACCTGCGTCCCAACGTGGTCGGCCGACGCGTGGAGCAGGTCGACCTGATCCGCGAGTCGGTGGTGCGCTTCCCCGACCCGGCCAGCTTCCGATCCCGGCTCAGAGCCCGCCGCATCGCGTCGGTCAGGCGCCGGGGAAAGTTCATCCACATCGGTCTGGGCGGGGGCGAGGATCTGGTGGTTCACCTGGGCATGACAGGGACCCTCACCCTGCGGCCTCTCGGTGATCCGCTGCTCCTCCACACCCATCTGCGCCTGGAGTTGGACGACGGGGGCCAGGAGCTCCGCTACCGGGATCCCCGGCGATTTGGGAGGGTGGTGCTGGGTCACGTGGGCGAGCTTCGGGCCGCCGGAGCCTTGCCCCGACTGGGACCCGAGCCGCTGGCGGCCGGCTTCGGGCAGAGCTCGGTGACCCAGGAGCTGCGGAGCTCACGGAGGGCGGTGAAGTCGGTGCTGCTGGATCAGGGGGTGGTGGCCGGCTGCGGCAACATCTACGCCGATGAGGCCTGTTTCCTGGCCCGGGTCCGTCCTGACCGGCCTGCCAGTGGGCTCAGCCGGGAACAGGCTCGGCGTCTGGTCCTGGCGCTTCCTTTGGTCATGCGCCAGGCGCTCCGCCGCCGGGGCACCTCGTTCTCGGACTACCGGGATGGATTCGGGTCCCGGGGCGGGGCTCTCGAGGCCCTCCTCGTCTACGGGCGCGCCAGTCTGCCCTGCGTCCGCTGCGGGAGTACCCTGCAACAGACTCGAGTAGGGGGACGTACCACGGTCTACTGCGTGGGGTGCCAGCACTGAGCCAGCGGGTGGCGCTGCTCTCGTACGACGACCTGCCGCCGGTGGGGGGCCAGGGCCGCTACGCCGGCGCCCTTGAGCAGGAGATGCCTAAGGTCGGCTTCGAGATCGAGATGCTCACGGCCCGGAGGGGTCCCTGGGGGAATTCTCCGCGGATCCCCCGGCGGACCCGTCGGGCCCCGCTCGACTACTCGCTCTGGCTGCGCCGGCGCCTGCCTGAGGCGGCCACCTCGCTAGAGCCGGATCTCTGGCATGCCCTGGGCGGCCCCGGGGGGGTGCTGCTCTTCCGACACCCGCCGGCGGCACCCCTGGTCTACACCGCCAACCACACCTACCGGACGGCGCACGGCCGGCGGATTGCCACCCGTCCCTTGGGGACCATCGAGGCCCGCGCCTACCGGTTCTCGGAGCACGTGATCTCGATCTCGCCCTCCACTGCCGAGTCGTTGACCCGGGACTACGACGTTCCCAGGTCGAAGATCTCAGTGATCCCGGTGGGGATCGACACCGACTGGCTCCGGCCCCCGGAGCATGCGGAGGAGCGCGGCTCGCTCCTCTTCGTGGGGCGGCTGGTCCCGATCAAGGGAGTGCCCCACTTCCTCCAGCTGTTCCGGACGCTGAGCGAGGAATTCCCCCAGCTCACGGCCGAGATCTGCGGGGAGGGTCCCCTGTACCAGGCCGCGCTGGCAGCCGCCTCCGACTTCGGAGGTCGGCTTCAGGTGCGGGGAAGGGTCTCGGAGGAGGAGCTTGCCGCCGCCTATCGGCGGGCTCGGCTGCTGGTGGTCCCCTCGCGCTTCGAGGGCTTGGGGCTGGTGGCGCTGGAGGCGATGGCGTCGGGGACCCCGGTGGTGGCCACCGATGTCCCGGGACTCACCGACCTCCAGGGAGGCGGGGTGGTGCTGGTGCCGCCTGAGGATCCGGAGGCCCTGCTTGTCGCCGTCCGGGGGATCCTGGCCGACGGGGAGCGCTGGCAACAGCTGGCTTGGGAGGCCCGGGCGACCGTGGTCGAGCGCTACTCCTGGGATGCCGTCCGCCCCCAGATCGCCCAGGTCTACCGCTCGGTGCTAGGCTCCAGCGCGAGCCAGGAGGCGTAGGCCGCCTCGAGCTCGGCGCTGACCGCCTCGAAGCGGCTCAGCACGGCTTGCCCGCGATCCCTGCCCCGGAAGGTCTCGCCCTCGGTCAGCTGCCCCTCCAGATCGGTCTTCTCCCGCTCCAGGGCTCCGATCCGCAGCTCGAGCTCTCGGCGGGATGGCGCCGCCGCAGGGTGCCCGCGCGCGGGGCCCGGGGCGGAGGGGGCCCGGGGACGCCGGGCCGGGACCGGGGTGGGTGCGGCGGCTGCCGTCCGCTGCTGCACCAGACGGCCCGCCTCCACCTCGTACACGGTGCTGGCCACCGTGTCCACGAAGTAGCGGTCGTGGGAGACCAGGATCACCGCCCCCGGGTAGCTGGCCAGGGCCTCCTCGAGGACCTCCTGCGAGGGAATGTCCAGGTGGTTGGTGGGCTCGTCCAAGAGCAGGCAGTTGGCGTCGTCCATCCCCAGCTGCGAGAGCGCCGCCCGGGCCTTCTCCCCTCCGGATAGCTCGCTCACCCGGCTCAGCGCCCGCTCCCCGCTGAAGAGCATTGCCCCCAGTACCGTCCGGGCCCGCTCGGGGAGGGTGCCCGGGTGGTCCTCGAGGAGGTTCCTCAGCACCGAGAGGTCGGGGTCCAGGTCGGCGAAGTCCTGGTGGTACTCGCGGATCCGCGCCCTCGCCCCCGGGACCACTCGGCCGCGGGCGGCCGGCAGCTGGCCGGCGATGGTGTGGAGGAGGGTGGTCTTGCCGGAACCGTTGGGTCCCATGATCGCGATCCGATCGCCGCGAGCCACCGCCAGGTCGGGGACCGAGAAGAACTCGGTCCCGTCCCGGCCGCAGACCAGTCCCACGGTGCGGACCACCACCTGGGAGCTGGGAGCCGCGTGCAGGGTGAGGCGCATGCGCTGCAACTCGGTCGGCTCGGGGACGCGCTCCAGGCGATCCAGCAGGGTCTGCCGGCCTCGGGCCTGGCGGGCCCGCTGTCCGGCCTTGTAGCGGCGGATGTAGTCCTCCTGGTGGGAGATGTGGGCCTGCTGTGCCTCCCAGCTGCGGCGCCAGCGCAGCCGGCGCTCCTGTCGCTGGCGCAGGTAGCTGAGGTAGCCGCCGTCGTACAGCTCCACCCGCCCCGCCTCCAACTCCACGATCCGGTTGCAGACCCGATCGAGCAGTCGGCGGTCATGGGCGACCAGGCAGAGGGTGCGAGAACTCTGGAGCAGGTGGCTCTCGAGCCACTGGATGGCGGCCAGGTCGAGGTGGTTGGTGGGCTCGTCAAGCAGCAACAGGTCGGCATCCTGGAGCAGGAGCTTGGCCAGCTCCAAGCGGCGCACCTGGCCGACGCTCAACTCCCGAGGGGAGCGCGACTGGTCCCCCTCACCCAGCCCCAGCCCTCCCAGAACCGCCCTGGCCCGCGCCTCCAGATCGTAGCCGCCCAGCCCCTCATAGGCCGACTGGGCCTCGCCGTAGCGGCTGAGATGAGCGTCCGCCTCCGGCCCCGCGGCCGAGAGCTGCCTTTCCAGATGGGCGAGCTCGTCCCGGAGCCGTGCCAGGTCGGTGCGGCTGGCCATGGCTTCCCCCAGGACGGTCTCGGCAACCGGTTCGGGCGACTCCTGGGGCAGGTAGGCGACCAGCAGTCGCGCCTGCCGGTCCACCCGCCCCTGGGCGGGGAGTTGGGTGCCGGCCAGGAGCATGAGCAGGGACGACTTGCCCTGGCCGTTGCTGCCGACGAGGCCGATCCGGTCCCCCGGCTCAATGCTCAGCTCGAGCCCCGAGAAGACCACCCGGTCCCCGTACTCGACGCCGGTCCCGGCGCACGTCACCAGGGTCACGGACGCCTCCTTGGGGATGTCTGGGAGCCGTCGCCCGGCTGCGATACTCCAGCCATGACAAGCTTCCGGCTCCAGGCCCCCTTCCAGCCCACGGGTGACCAGCCTGCCGCCATCTCCCAGCTCCGCTCGGGGTTGGAGCGGGGCGACCTCCACCAGGTCCTCCTCGGGGTCACGGGCAGCGGCAAGACCTTCACCATCTCCAACCTAATCGCGGAAGTCCAGCGCCCGACGCTGGTCCTGAGTCCAAACAAGACCCTGGCGGCTCAGCTGTGGGCCGAGTTCAAGGCGTTCTTCCCGGATAACGCCGTCGAGTACTTCGTCTC
>PLTL01000326.1:0-121 GCA_003164475.1 Candidatus Dormiibacterota bacterium
AGGTGCGGGTGGCGGCATCCACGAGCACGCGGCTAGCGGGTCGGACCCGGGACTCGTTCACCGGCGCCAAGGCGAGATGGGGAGCGCGCTCGTCAGCGCCACGGCGGCGTCTTACGACAGG
>PLTL01000326.1:161-3466 GCA_003164475.1 Candidatus Dormiibacterota bacterium
CGACCGCTGATCCTGGCCCTCCGCGAGGGGGGTCACGAGGTGCGCTGGGTGCGAGCCGTCCGCGAGCTGCGCGCCGAGTTGACGGCCTTCGCTCCCCAGGTGCTCCTCCTCGACGTCAGCCTCGACACCGATGGGCTCGAGTTCCTTCAGGCCATCCGTTTCACCGCCGACTGCCCGCCGGCTGGGGTGGTGGTGCTCGCCGNNGCCCATCAGCTCGGGGCCGTTGCGGTGGTCAACAAGCCGGTGGAAGAGGCGCCTCTGCTGGCGCTCGTCGAGGAGCTGATCGGGTTCCTGTAGAGGGACTACGCAAGGTGGCTCCACACCAGCGCGCCCTGGTCGACACGCGGGGGGGCACCGGCCAGTTGGGTGAGGAAGTCCTCCATCCGCCCCTGCAGCGCCGGCTCGGTACCGTACGCCATCGTTCCCATGATGATCACGCTCACGCCCAGCGCATGCAGATCGCTGCGTGAGGCTGGGATGACAGACGTCCCGCAGGGAGTTGCGGAGAGCGACGACTCCAGAGCGTCCATCACGCAGGCGAGGGTCGTCCCCTCGCCACCATTCGAGCTCGGTGCTGCGGGGGTTGCGCTGCTGGAAGTTGAGCGCATCGACGACGGAAGTGACCAGGGATGCTGCTCGTTGATTTGAATCACGCTGGGCAGCCCGATGGACATCCCGTCAGGGCCCCCGGTGTAGAGGGCGGCCGACACCATCCGCACGTGGAAGCCCGACTCGGCCTGCCACAGCAGCGGTTCAAGAGTCAGCTCGCTGTATGCACCGAACGGAACGACCAGCGCGGTCGTGCCGGTGGGTAGGCTCGCGATGTCTCCACCCGCCAGGAAATACCGCGGGGTCGCCGCGCTCCGGGCGGGAATCGGCATGTTCGGTGCGAGAGTCGCGCAAACGAGAAGAATTGCCGCCCCGCCCGCGACACGCCAACGCCACCTCTCGTGGAAGAACGTCCGGTCGGTAAAGACGGCGACGACCACCGCCAGACCGAGGTCAATGAAGAGCGCGAATCGAGAGGGAAGGATGTTGTCGAGCAGCGGAAGATCCGCCAGCAGGCGTCCGGGGAGCGGAAGGAGGTGATGGGTCACGCCGTCGATGTGGAGGTATGGGCCGAGGCTCCACACCAGGGCCGCCGCCGTTCCGCAGCCGGCGATCAGCAGCCAGCGGTCCCTCCGCCATCGCAGGAAAGTCCAGAGGCTGACGAGGAGCAGGGGGATCCCTATATACGCATCGTGCTCGCCCGTTCCCCCGGTCCAGTGGCCGGCAAGACCGTGGGTGAACGGTGGCGCCAGGGCGGTGGAGCCGTTGGGCACGATGAAGTTCAGGGCATCGGTCACGTACACATTGGGTGGCTGGATCAGTCCGGTGATCCGCCCCGGTCCGAGAAACTGATAGGCGAGGGGGACCCCGGTGATCAGCAGAAACAGCAGCGCAGCGATACCGAGCGTCTTGGCCAGGGGGACGACGCGCTCCGCCACGCTCCGCGGGGACAGGAGGGCGGCGATCACGATGGTCGTACCCACCGCCACCACGAAGAGGGCCAGAACCTCCTCCTCGAGGAGTAGCTGGATGGCAGCCAGCAGCCCGATGACGGCGCCCCAGCGGAGGCTGCTGCGCTCGGGGTGCCGGATCACGGTCTCGACGGCGATGAGCAGAAGCGGCACCGGGAAGAAGAGCACCAGGACGAGGTGGTCGGGGGCCTGGCTCGCGACAAACGGCCCGAGGACCATGAGCAGCCCGCCGAGCCAGGCCGCCGTCATGTGCCGCACGTGGCGGCGAAGCCACAGCCACGTGCACCAGCCAGCGAGGGCTAGCCCCAGGAGGAGGGCCACGTTGTAAGAGACGATGACCCCAAAAATCGCGGTGACGGGCCACATCGCCACCCCCAGCAGAGGGGTGCTGAAGCCGTTGAACATCATGTTCGACCCCTGAGGCAGGTTCACGTAGGTGTCGAGCAGGGGATTCAGACCGTGGCTCAGGGCGAATGGGTACCAGCCAAGGATGCCCATGGCAGCCATGGGATCGCCCGGATTTCCGGGCCACTCCATGGACGGGTCACGCCACGCGGGGAGCGTCAGAGCCAGCGCGACGAGCAGGTAGGCGCCGAAGGACCACAGACGTGCCCCCGGCCGTGGGATGCGGAGGCGCCCCAGCCACGCGGTGACCACGCCGTGCGGTCCCTCGCCCTTCTCGCCCACCCCGCCATCCCCGGCTATCAAGCTCGCGAGGGGGTGACGTCGCGGCGTCCTACGATAGGGAGGTTCGACCACGCCCAGCCCATTCCGCCGTCAGCATAGCCACTGCGGGCGTGGTGTGGCATGGCAGTGCACCTCGCTGGCTCAGATCGCCCCCGCGGCGATCGCCTGCTCGATCCAGGGGATGACCTCGTCCAGCAGCGTGTCGAGCGATGTGGTGGCCTCGAACCCAAGCACCCACTTCGCCTTCTCGGTGGACGGCACCCGCCGCTGCACGTCGTGCTCGAAAGGCTCATCCGACACGTAGCGGAGCGGCACCGCCGCTCCGCGCACCCGGTGCCAGATCCTCTCAGCCAGCTCGAGCACCGTGGTGGAGGTCGCCGTGGAGAGGTTGAAGTCCTCGTTGAGCGCGGCCGGGTGCTCCATGGCCGTCACGATGCCGCGGGCCAGATCGCCGCCATAGGTGTAGTGGCGTATCTGCTCACCATCACCCAGGATGTGCAGGGGATCCTGACCGCGCAGCACCTTCTGCACCAGGTCCGGAACCACGTGGCTCATCGCGAGCTTGACGTTGCCGCTCATGACCTCGACGTCGCCGAGAGCCCGACCCTCGCCGACCCCCACGCAGTTGAAGGGCCGGATGATGGTGTAGGGCAGCCGATGCTGCTCCCACGCCGCGTGGGCGAAGTACTCGACGGCGAGCTTCTGGAAGCCGTATGACGAGAGCGGGGGTGCGCACCGGCGCTCGTCACCCTCCCGGGACGGCCACGTCGTGGTGGATTCGAAGACCATGGACGAGCTGAGGTAGGTGACCTTCTGGAGCATGCCGCTCCGGTGGGCCTCGATGGCGGCATCGCAGGAGGCGGCGATGATGCGCTCGTTGGTCGCTAGTAGGTCGTACGCATACGCGTGGAAGTAGGAGATGCCTCCGATCATCGCTGCGCCGGCGATGAAGTGGTCGCAGTCGCCGAGCAGCCTGGTGAGGAGCTCGACGTCGCGGGCATCCCCCTGGACCAGGCGATACCCCGGATGACTGTCATACGACCGACGCACCGCACCGTACTTGGAGAGGTTGTCGAGGCCGACGACCTCATGCCCGCG
>PLTL01000119.1 GCA_003164475.1 Candidatus Dormiibacterota bacterium
CGCGTCCCGTCGAGTGGGACGAGGTTGCCTTCGCTGAGTTGGAGCGCCTCGCTGCCGAGTTACCCCGTGCGGCCGCTCGTGCTCTGGTCGCGGCGGAGCGGATGGGCGCGACCGGTTACGACGAAGGCCGCCCGACCCATGAGCCTTACGTCCGCTATCGCCCCCCGTACCAGCGCGGGGAACGCATCGGCATCTACTACACGCTCACGCCGTGGGGGCTGCGGGTGGTCTGGGTCGTGGACGCCTGGCAGCTCCGGGAACTGCCCTAGCCGTCCGCTGCCATCGGACCTGGCGGCGGGGCGGCGAGCGACTCCATGAGCGACAGCGTCCGGCTCTCAGCGCACGTCAGACCCTTCCGAGTCGCCCGCCCCAATGTTAACGCCCGTGAAGACCGGCAGGCCGAGATTATCTCTATGGCCGCTGCTGTCGGTACGAGGCCCAGACTTGGCGGCTCAGGAGTTGTTGCGGAACGCCTGGCAAGTGAGGTCGGTCGCAGGCTGCGTGAGGGAGACTGACGAGTAAGCCTGGAGGTTGACGGCACTGCCCGAGCTATCGAAGGTGGCTAGCAAACTGTCGCCGTTGCTCGCCATCCACCCCTCGGCGGTTTCACCCGCAGGCACCGATGAGCCGAACGCGGCAATGATCTGGTTTACAGCCAGATCGATGTCTGGGTTCGATGGTCCCATCACGGCGTTGATAGCCGTCTCCGACTGGCCCAGTGACAGTCCGCACCAAAGGCTCTGTAAGGACGCGACGGGAGTCGGTGTTGGGGTGGGAGCCGGGGTGGCAGTCGATGAGGTTGAGGGGATTGAGCCAGTCGTGGGTAATCCCGACGGGTTTGTGGCACTGGTCCCGCCGCAGGCTGCGAGGAGTACTCCAAGGATGCCCGCCACCAAGGCTGTCTTTCCGAACGACCTCATATTCCGTTCTTCCGTTGGTTGACCTGCGGGTTCTGGCGGGATTGTGCGTCGGACGAGTGGCCCCTAACGGGAATGACAAAAAGGGCGCTCAACTGAGGTTCCACTCCCCCAGGGAGCTGGCGAAGCCAGCATCCGGGATGTACTGGAACTTGCTCAGGACGGCACTCGAGGGAACCTCGAAAACTACGCAGCCTGACACGGTCTGTCCAGGCGGAAGGGTGGACTGACCAGAGAAACTCTGGCACTGAGAGACCGACTCGAAGGCCGAGGTGCCATCGTAGTCGTGGTTTCCACTGTCAATCAGCGTCACATCGTCGTCGATCGACTCCTGCTGGATGCCGGTCCCGGCGTTCGCGACCGTGAGGTTGACGGCGACCAGGCGATCTCCGCTGGGCAGCATGCTCAGCCCGTCGCTCTCGGTTGCCGGGTCGACCACGCTGCTGAGGGTCACCTTGTACTTCTCGCCCGACGACTCGCCGGTGAGCGTCGTGCTGGTCCCCACCGCGAGGAACTGAGAGCTGGGCGTCGGCGTGCTGGCCGGCACCGTCGTCGCCTGAGACCCGGTCGGGGAGGACTGTGCGGGGGCTGAGGTGGCCGGAGTCCCCATCGATATCGACCCGCACCCTGCGGCGGCCAGGATGGCAACCGCCCCAAAGACCAAGAAACCGAATCGCCTCATCGGAGATGAACCTCCACGGCCACTGTCACCGAGCCCCGCCGTCGGGTGCCCATCGGTGCCGTGCCATGATCAGATTACGCCCCACCGGCTAATACCTGACGTTCCGTGCAGGTCACACGGCAGTAACAACGTCTCCCAGCGTCACAAAGTCAGCGATGCGTGGCCGGTCAGACGGGGTGATCGCCCTGATCATCGTGGGCGATGGTGTTCGCTGGGAATCCGGAATTCTCTGTAGGGCGTCTCTATCGGGATCGCGGCCCGGTCAGCGGTGTCCTATGGCCTCCCGTGGCCCTCCATACTTCCGCGCGCGAGCGGGACCTGGTGGTCAGGGCCCTTCCACCTCCACCTTGCGAGTCTTGGCTGCAGTGTGTAGCTGCCGAAACAGCAACACCATGCGCTCCACGAACTCAAGACTGTCGTTGCACGGCCAGTTGCGCCCGTCGCGGAGGGTCAGGTTGCCGTGCCCATCGGGGTAGATGTATAGCTTGTCGAGTTTCACCATCGCGCCCTTCGGGGTCAGTTCGATGGCGGGCTTTTGGTGATGGGTTGCCATGGCTCCCTCCTGTTGGGACATGTGGCTGCCGTCTTCCCGCTGCCCTCTTGCGAGGAACGCGGACCCACTTGTTCCATCGTAGCCGGCGGCGGACGGCGGCGCCTTTCCGCCCCGAACGCCGCTGGGGATCCGGGTGACGCGCTAGGTACGGCGCTGAGTTCGGCGCCATTCCCGGAGCCCGCAGAGTGCTGCTTTGCTGCTCCGGTGACTTCATCCACAGTACTGGTTGACGAAGTTGCTTGCCTCGGTCTCGGCCGCCGCTGCCACCGACCGCGCCTTGGCCACGTCATTCCTCGCCCAGGGCGTCGGGAGATTATCGTGTCGAAAGGTGCCTGTCATCAGGGCGCGGAAGCCACCCTTCCTCGATGCCTAGCTTGTCCTCACGATGCGCCTTTGGCGCCCAGGTTTGCCGCATAGTCATAGCCACACTTCCCGCACCGCGTCTGCCCTTTGCGGACGTCCTCTCCGCATTGCGGACAGATGCGGCCCTTGCGTCGGGTCATAAACCAGATCACACTCAACACCAAGAACACGATTAGCCAGATCATAAAGATCAGGAAGACCCCAATCCCGGTTCCCACGGTCGTGGCAGCATTACAGGTGCTGGTCGAGAGATTGCCACTGCACTTAACATTACTGTTGCTGGCTATGCCCGTGCCGATCCAGACGGCACAGATGATGGTCCAAACCCAGATTGTCCAAGTCATCTTCCGCCAGTGGCGCATTCGCTGAACCTCCTACTTCGTGACGACGTCGATGCAGCGGGATCATAGCGCTGGAATAGGGACTCTGCCGTCACAGGTTGGAGTGCCCGTTGTCGCTGCGGCTGCGGGCGCACCCTCAGACGGTGGACCTGGGCAAAGCGAGATCCACCATCGCCGGACGAGGCGTAGACGTGGGTTGCCGTTGGCGAGGCGGTAGTGGCGCCTTTCGCCCCTGTTACAGCCCCAGCATCCCGGCGGCGTTCTCCTCGAAGAGGGTGCCCCGGCGGATGTAGCGGCGGAGCGTGGTGAGCGACCGGTGCCGGGTCTGGTTGGCGATCGCGCGCTCGGTGGCGCCGGCCTGGGCGGCGGCGGTGGCGAACCCGGCCCGCAGCGAGTGGCCGGAGAGGTCTGGGATCTTGAGGCCGGCGAGGCGGGCGGCTCGGACGAGGATCCGGGCGACCGCGCGGTCGCTCATGCGCTCGGGGAGGAGGTGGTCGCGGCGATCCATGGCCCGGAACAGCGGGCCCGAGTCGATCTCGGCGAGGTGACGCCAGCGCTGGAGGGCGATCACCGGGTCGGTCTCCTGGTGGCTGCCCTTGGGGATGCCGATCTCCTGGCCCGCCGCCTCGGGGTCGGTCTTGCTCCGTCGGATGCGGAGCAGCAGGCCGCCGTCGACCTCGCGGACGTCGGAGCAGTCGAGGGCAGCGATCTCGGCCCGGCGCAGGGCGCCGGCGAAGCCGAGGAGGAGGACGCAATGGTCGCGGACGTTGCGGAAGCTCTCCTCCGGAGTGGCCGACACCATCTCGCGCAGCTGGGCGACGCTCAGCGGCGCCGCCTCGGTGCGGGGAGCGACGCCGAGCTTTCGGCGGATACCCCGCATGACCAGACGGACCTCGAGCTCCTGGGTGGGGGCCGGTCGGACCCCGCCCGCCTCGTGGGCGAGGGTGATCGCCGCCAGCTGGAGCTGGATCCAGGAGGGAGTGAGAAGCACGGGCTTCCCCTTCACTAGATGGGTGGTCTCGGCGAGGTCGCTGACGTAACGGGTGAGGGTGCGGGGGGTGGTGGGCAGGGCGGTGAGGTCGTGGATGGCGCACCACGACGTGAACTGTTCCCACGCCCGCTGGTACTTGGCCCGGGTGGACGCGGCGAGCGACGCCTCGAGATGGGCCTCGACCTGGACGTCGAGGGCCGCGAGCCGGGCGGAGGCGGTCTCGCGAGGGGCCGAGTCCGGCGCGATCACTCCAGTCGCGGCGTTTTCCACGGTGAAATCAGCTTAACACCGTCCGCGTACCTAGTGTCCGGAAAGCTTCTCTTTCCGGACATATGTGAACGCCTAATCTACCTGTTCACAGAGCGCCACACCCCTGCTGACGCAGAGGCGCGGAACCCGCTACGATCCGTATTCGTGGATCGAACGGCCGTTCCGTCGGAGCAGGACCGCGACGCCGAGATTGAACTCAGCGGCGTCGCCGTCGAGATCCGGCAGCGCCGCAAGCTGCTCGGCCTGAGCCAGGTACAGCTCGCCGAGGTGAGCCACGTCTCCCGGACGGTGATCAACAAGGTGGAGCAGGGGGCCCGGGTGCCATCCATCCGCACCTACGCGCGGCTGCGAGCCTCCCTGGGCCTGGAGGCGCCGCCGGCAGCACTCATCCCCGCGCCGGTGCCTACGCGCCTGGACGGCGACCTGGTCGCCGCACTCTCCGCGGGGCTCCTGATGACGCGGGAGGTCAGCCTGGGTGAGCTCGCGTCGGCGCTCGATCTCGCCATCCCCGCGGTGCGGGAGAACCTCGATCGGGTCGCAGAGCGGCTGCACGGGGTCGGCTTCTCGCTCACCGAGGACGGTGGGACGGTGCGGCTCTGGCCCCTTGCGGGCGCGCCGAGCGAGGTGGTCCGGGCTCTCACGGTGACCGAGGAGGACGCCCAACCCTCCCCCGAGCAGGTCCAGATCCTCGGCCTGGTCGCCTATTTCGGCCAGATGACCCGGGCACTGATCGAGCACTTTCGGCGGGAGGACTCCGCCTCCCTTCTCGACCGGATGGTGAAGCGCGGCCTTCTCGCCAAGGTCCGCTCGGACCGTGGGGTGGGCAGCCCCAACATCTACCGGGTAACCGCGAAAGCGCTCCGGGCAGCTGGATACCCCACCGTCGAGGCGATGCGGGCGGTGATTGAAGCCAGTCTCAGCGCGGCCGAGCAGATGTCGCTTGCCAGCGAGCGCGAGCAGCAGGTGGAGGCGCTCGTCGGCGCGGGGAGTCGTGTCCCAGCGGAGCTTGCGAGACCTTGAGTCAGAAGCAGGGGCACCGGGGCCAGGCGACGTCCGCCCCGTACCAGGCAGCAGTGGCGGCAGCCCAGAAGCGGCACCGGGAGTGGCGGCGAGGGCAGACCGCGCAGGACGTACTCCGCCGACTGCCGCCTGAGCTTGCGGATAAGGTCGTGGCCACGCCGATCGACCCCTTCTACGACGACGAGAAGCTGGAGGGCTTCCTGAGCGACGTCGCTGATCTTGAGCACCTTGGCGACATCACCGACCGTCTTCCCCTCGGCGATCAGCCGTTCCCCCTCCCGCAGCTTCCGGACGATCTGATCAGGCGTGTGCTTCCTGCCCTTCATGGTTCCTCCCGGCCAGGCTGGCCGTGGTGGAACCCTCATATCACCTGGACCATTTCTGGGGGTCAGGTCAGCCCCGTTCCAGTGGGACGCGGCCCCCGCGCACGGAGGTCTGGAAGGCCTGCGTCCGCCAAGTTGGAGGAGTCGGCATGGCTAACACTAATGTCCCCCAGCGTGTTGACACGATTCTGGTCCGAGTCACACGCGGCGCCTACGAGCTTGTCTTTTCGGTTCCTCCGGGGGAGGTGCATGTAGTTCGGTGCCAAGACCAGCACCAGAGCGTTGTCGAGGTGGCGAGATTCGATGCCGAGAGGTATGCGACCCCCCACCCTGTTAAGCTCACATGCACGACCACCAGCATGTGGAGAGTGCCTGCCAAGCTTCAGACAGCGTTTGGGCAGCTCGAACGCGGCGCGTTGCCGGAGGGAAGTGCCTCTGAGGAGGACGTGCGCAACAGAGGATCGTCCTATAGCCTTCCATTCGATCAGTACTCGGACGAGCTGCAAGGGTACGTCAGTGAGATCCACGTAGCTCTTGACGGGTGCGCCGCACGGGTTTGGCGTCTACTACGCTGGCGAGTAGCGGCCGAAGCGTCCGACACACTGTTCCAAACCGTCCTGGCAAGCGAGTGGTCTGGAGACGGCGGCGCAACCTGGTACCCGCTGGCGTACCCGCTCCACGTTCGAGGCCGCGCCTATGGTGTGCCAAGGTGTGAAGGTGCACGAAACTGGCACGATCAGCGGTCACCAGAACTGGCACTGGAACGAGCACGAAACTGGCAGGGCTCTTCCGCCTGATCGGATTGCCTGGGCGTCAAGAGACCGGGTTGACCCCCGTCCCGATCTCAGCAGGAGCGACGTTCGAGGCGCTAGAGACTTTTGGCTCAGTGCCAGTTTGATGCCCGATTCTCTGCCAGTTTCGCGCTCGCTCTCCTGCCAGTTTCGTGCACCTTCACAGCGAGCGCCGCCAGCTGCTCGGCCAGAGCCAGGTCCAGCTGAGCCAGAGCGCGAAGGTCTCTCGCACCGTCATCAACGAGATCGAGGCGGGCACTCGCTTTCCCTCGGTGCGTACCTACGCGAGACTGCGGGCGGCGCTGGGCCTGGAGCCACCGGCGGCGGCGATGATCCCCCAGCGACTTCCGCTCGAGCTCGACCCGGACCGGGTCACCGCGCTGTGCGCCGGCCTGCTCGCCCGCCATGAGGCCAGACTCGCCGACCTGGCCTCTGCCCTCGACATCGCCATCCCGGCGGTCCGGGAGAACCTCGAGCGCGTGGCCGAGCGGCTGCGCCCGGTCGGATACACCCTCACCGACGACGGCGGCACCGTCCGGCTCTGGCCGCTGCCCGGCCCGCCCAGCGAGGTGGTCCGGTGCCTCAGCGCGGTGGAGGAGACGGTCCAGCCGTCGCCCGAGCAGGTGGGGATCCTCGGCATCGTCGCCTACTTCGGACAGATCACCCGGACCCAGATCGAGGCTTTCCGCGGGGAGGGGGCCGGGGCGGTGAACAGCGCCTCGGTGCTCGACCGCATGGTCCGCCAGGGGCTGCTCGCCAAGGTCCG
>PLTL01000338.1 GCA_003164475.1 Candidatus Dormiibacterota bacterium
GTGGTCGTAGAGCGAGAAGTCGTTGCTCGGAATGTGCTGAATGCCGGCGGCCTTCTGGCGACGCCAGCGGTCCGCCTTCAGCATCGCGGTGGCCTCCAGCAGCTGAGCCTCCGAGAGCCCCCCTGACCAGTAGCCCTCCAGGGCACGCTTCAACTCCCGGGAGCGACCGATCCTGGGGTAACCCAGGTTGCTGGCGATGGACATTCGTGGAGACCTCGTGCCACTGGCGCACGGAAACGCTCACTTCAGCAGGGACGCCCCCAGTCTAACCGGAGCGCCTAAGAGCCGGAGGCGGGCGGCTTCCCGCCGCCGTCAGGCAGACGCCGCCTGGGGCTCCTCGTCGCGGAAGAGCTCGGGCTCGACGGCCTCCAGGATGGCTCGCTCAGTTATGAGACAGCGCTTGATCTCGGGATGCGAGGGCACGTCAAACATGCTGTTGAGCAGCGCCGACTCCAGGATGCTCTTCAGTCCCCGCGCCCCGGTCCCAAGCGCCAGCGCCTGGCGAGCGATCGCCCGCAGCGCCGCCTCCTCGAAGACCAATTCCACCTCGTCCAGGGCGAAGAACTTCTGGTNNGGCAGCCGGCCGACGAACTCGGGGATCAGCCCATAACGGAGCAGGTCCTGGGCCGTCATCTCCCGGAGGATCTTGGCGTTCTCCTTGTTCCGCGAGCCCGACTGCTCACTGCCGAAGCCGATCGTCCTCTGGCCCACGCGCTGGTCGATGATCCGCTCCAGACCATCGAAGGCACCTCCGCAGATGAAGAGAATGTTGGCGGTGTTGATCTGGATGAAGTCCTGATGGGGATGCTTGCGCCCGCCCTGNNATCTTCAGCAGCGCCTGCTGGACTCCCTCGCCGGAGACGTCGCGGGTGATCGAGGGGTTGTCGGACTTGCGGGAGATCTTGTCGATCTCATCGATGTAGATGATCCCCCGCTCGGCCCTGGTGATGTCGAAGTCCGCGGCCTGGATCAACCGCAACAGGATGTTCTCAACATCCTCCCCGACATACCCCGCCTCGGTCAGTGAGGTGGCGTCCGCGATCGAAAACGGCACGTCGAGAACCCGGGCCAGGGTCTGGGCCAGCAGGGTCTTGCCGCAGCCGGTGGGGCCGATCAGCATGATGTTGGACTTGGCGAGTTCGACATCGCCATTCTTGCCGGAGGAATTGATCCGCTTATAGTGATTGTGGACGGCGACCGAGAGCACCTTCTTGGNNAGTGGTTGTAGACCGCCACCGAGAGCACCCGCTTGGCTTGGTCCTGACCCACCACGTACTCATTGAGCGACTCCCAGATCGCCTGGGGATTGGGAACCACACTGGTCCGGGGCCGCCGCGCCGGGGTGACCCGGGAGTCCTCCTCCAGCACCTCCTGGCAGAGCTCGATGCACTGGTCGCAGATGTAAACGCCCGGCCCCGCGATCAGCTTGCGGACCTGGTCCTGACCCTTGTTGCAGAAGGAGCAGCGCGTGTGGCGGCGGCGGTCCTCGCGCTCGGTCATGCCGCGTCCCCCCCACCGGCTCGGGAGAGTTGCCTCGCCACCCGCCCCACACAGCCGGGGCAGATCACGGCCTCGGTGGGCCCCGGGCTGGCCACCACCGCGACCATGCTGGTCACGATCCCACAGAAGTCACAGCGCCGCCCCGGCCCGCGAACCAGGCGGGGTCCCCGGCCACGCTCCCCCAGTGGCCTCGAGCTGCGCGTCCCTCGAACTGTCACGGTGACCCCTTTGGCCCTTGGCCCAGCCTATCCGGCAGGCGAACTCTTCTTGTCGGCCGGGACTGTGGGCGCCTCGGCCCGCCCCGGATCCGTCCCGCTGTCGCTGGTGACCTGCTCGTGGCCCCGGTGACCGGTGATGACATGGTCGATCAGCCCGTACTCCAGAGCCTCGTCGGGGGACATGTAGAAGTCCCGGTCGGAGTCCCTGGTGATCTGCTCCACCGGCTTGCCCGTGTGCTGGGCCAGGATCTGGTCCAGGATCCGCCGCAGCCGGAGGATCTCCTGGGCCTGGATCTGGATGTCCGAGGCCTGACCCTGGAAGCCTCCGGAGGGCTGGTGCATCATGATCCTGGTGTTGGGAAGGCTGAAGCGGAGTCCCTTGTCGCCCCCTGCCAAAAGGAGGCAGGCAAAGGACGCGGCCAGCCCCATGCAGAAGGTGCTCACCCGTGGCTTGACGTACTGCATGGTGTCGTAGATGGCAAGGCCCGAGTACACCGAGCCGCCGGGACTGTTGATGTAGATGCTGATGTCTTTGTCGGGGTCGTCGGACTCGAGATGGATGAGCTGCGCCACCACGAGGTTGGCGANNCGGGAGTAGATGTCGAAGGCGCGCTCACCCCGGTTGGTTGTCTCGATGACCATCGGCACGAGGACCACGGCATTCTCCTGGTGGGGCCGGACGAAGCGACGGGCGCCAACCTCCCGCCGGATCGAGTATACCCAGAGGCCCGGACTCCACCGTTCCCCCGTTCCCAGATCGAGGACGGAGCCAGGGCGAACCGGCGCCGGGGACGACCATAACCGGGGCCTCAGGGCGATTTCGGCCGCCCGGCCTCACCGGCCCTCGGGGGCAGCCGTCACCCTGGGACGCTGCCGGCCGGCCCGACCCAGGGGCAGATCCCTAACTCGGGGCCGACCCGGGGGACGCCTCGCCCCTCGCCAGACTCGCCAGATGGCGGCGGGCGGCACCCAGTCGCAGCTCGCGGCGGATCGGCTCCCGAGCCCGCTTCCTGGTCTCCTTGGAGCCCCCGCCGGTAAAGATCCGCCTCAGGTTTGCGTCCAGCTCCTCATCCGAGACCTGCAGGTCCTCGCGCCGGGCCAGCTCTTCGAGGATCAGCTCCAGCTGCACCCTCTCCACCGCCGGCTGGCGCTGCTCCCCCCGGAACTGATCCAGCTGCTTGTCCTCCGAGGCCAGCAGCTGCTCCAGGGTGACCCCCGAGGCGGACAGTCGCAGTTCCAGGTCCTTGATCTGGCGGTCGATCTCCTCCTGGATCATCACCTCTGGCACCTCGACCCGGGAGATCGCCACCAGGGCCTCCAGCGCCTTGGACTCCTGGGTCTGCTCGGCCACCAGCCGGAACTCCTCGGCCAGCCGGTCGCTCACGTACCGGCGGAGCTCTTCGAGGTTCTCGCCCTGGCCGGCAATGGCGGCCAGGTTGTCGTCCAGCGCGGGCAGCTCCTTGGCCTGGATCTGCTTGATGTCGGCCGTGATCGTGACCATCTCGCCCCGCAACTCCGGTCGCGGGTACTCCTCGGGCAGGGTGATGGTCAGGTCGAGAGGCACGCCCACCTCGGCCCCCAGGAGCTGGTCCACCATTCCCGGCAGCAGGTCGTCACGCTGCAGATCCAGGGTCTGGCGCTGGGCCGCAGCTCCCAGGACCTGGTCCCCATGGCGCATCGTCAGCTCCGCGGTGAGCACGTCGCCCAGCTGAGCCGGCCGCTCACTGGCGTCGGTGAGCTGGGCGTAGCGCTGCCGGAGCGCCTGGATATTGCTCTCCACGTCCTCCTCGGAGACCTCCTGCGACTCCACCGGGACCCGGACCTGGTGATAGTCGCCGAGGGTCACCTCCGGCCTGACCACCACGTTGGCTGTGAAGTGGAAGGGCTCGCCGCGCTCCAAGACCACCTCGATCACCTTGGGGCTGGACACCGGCTCCAGCTCGACCTGCGCCACCGCCCGCGCCCATACCTCGGGGAGCAGGTCCTCGATCGCACGCTCGCGGAGCGCCTCCCATCCGACCGCCCGCTCGACCACCGCCGCCGGGGCCTTCCCGGGGCGAAACCCAGGGAAGCGGTAGCGCTGACCCAGGTGACGGAGGGCCAGGTCGAGCGCGCCCTCGGTCTCGGCCACCGGCGCCTGCACCGTCAGCTGGGCCTGGGAACCCGGCAAGCGCTCGAGGCTCACCTCTAGCTTGGCGACATCGGTGGAACGTGAACTCATCCTGCTCCTAGAGAAGCGTGACCGTGCGCGGACCGAGGATCGAACTCGGACGGGTTGCCCCACGGGGTTCTAAGCCCCGCGCGTCTACCATTCCGCCATCCGCGCCGACTGGTTGCGGGGCCGCCGCAGCGCGGCGCCGAGTATAGCCAATCTGACCCCGGGCCAGCCCCGTTGGGTGGAAGTGGGGAGCTGGTCACCTCAGGCAAATCGCTCCTCGACAGCGGAGAGCCTCGGCGATAGCATGGCTGAAGCGCTGGCCAACACCAGCCAGCAGGTGAGATCGGGGCCGGATGACCCCTCCATGGAGGGCGGCATTGTGGAATTGGTTGGTCCGGGATCCGGGCTGGTCCTGGAATCCCGGCAGATGGTGGCCGAGATCGAGCAGAAGGCACTCCAGCTGTCTGCCCTACTGCGCGAACTGGACAACCATCCGGTGGCCCTCGATGTGGGGCTGAGGGAGGAGTTGGACGCAGCCCTGGATCAACTGGGTTGTCGGATCGCGGCCACCCAGGCCCTGGAGCGACGCGCGGGCGCGCTGGTCTCGGACTGACCGGCGCGGGCCAGGGTCTAGAATCAGACCCGATCGAGCGCCCATAGCTCAGCCCGGATAGAGCACCAGACTACGGATCTGGGTTTGCGGGGGTTCAAATCCCTCTGGGCGCGCCACTTCACTTCAAGCGAAGCGGGGCACAGCCCGTAAAGTCACCGTCTAAGGTGCTGTAACTCTGGGTATCCCAGGCGCTGTAGGGCGCTACTGGGCAGACCATTTCCCCGCCAAGGCGTCGGCGGCCCGGAAGATGCCCGAGCCGATCCAGGGAGAGATAATTGGCTCAGCCCATCTCCGCTGCCTAGAGCCGGAGCCCGACGATCCGGGGCCGGCCTACATCCTCGATCCGGCGGAGTTCGCGGCGAGCCGAGCCAAGAGGACGGCCCTGGCCACCGTGACTGCTCCACCCGCTTTCGAAGCCCTAGCCGACGCCTTCCTTGCTGACCGGAGGGCGGCTGGACTTTCGCTTCGGACAGTCGAGTGGTATCGAGACACGCTCCGGCGGGAGTTCCTCCCCTGGTGCTCCTAGGCACGGATTGAGGACCCGGCTCAGCCAACCTCGGCCAGCATCGGCCGCTACACCGCCCACCTCTTAGCCCGACTTTGACACTGGTGGGCAGATTTGAGATCGAATTGGAGGGTCCGTGCCACAACAGTGAGTAGGGGAGCTGGGGAACGGATCAGGAGACAGTGGGCAGTGGGAGCCTGGTGGGGAGGGTGTAGCCGAGCCCGGAGACCAGGGCCAGGGCCTCGGGAGTGGGCCGAGTGC
>PLTL01000190.1 GCA_003164475.1 Candidatus Dormiibacterota bacterium
GCTTGAAGTCCTCCCACTGCAGCACCGCGCTGGGATAGACCTCGGCCACCGCGGTCACGAAGGCCTCGATGAATCGATAGTAGGCAGGACCGCGGAGACGCGGGCGGCGGATCCCGGTGTAGAGCGGATCGTCGAGCAACTTCCGGTTGTCGGTGCCGACGTCCAGCGACACCGGCAGCGTCTGCTCCGGGTGCAGCCCGGCACCGGCGGTGTAGAGGGCCAGCTTGCCGATGGGGATGCCGATCCCGCCCGCCCCCTGGTCGCCCAGCCCCAGGATGCGCTCGTTGTCGGTGACGACAATCAGCTTCACTTGCGGATGACCGGCATGACGGATCAGGTCCGCAATGTGCCCGCCGTCGTCCGGGGTGATCCAGAGGCCCCGGGGACGACGCTCCACCAGGCCGAAGTCGGAGCACGCTTCACCCACCGTGGGCGTGTAGATGATCGGAGCGACCTCCTCCAGGTTCTCCAAGACCAGCCGATGGAAGAGGGTCTCGTTTCGGTCCTGCAGGGCCATGAGCCCGATGTACTTCTCGAGGGGGCTGGGCTTGCGGCGCATCCGCTCGATCTCCACCTTGAGCTGGTGGCGCATGGTGACCACGCGAGGGGGCAGCAGCCCTCGGAGCTTCAGCGAGTCGCGCTCAACGGCGGTAAAGGCGCCATCCTTGTTGAGGTGCGGCGTTCTCAGCAGCGCCATTCCGAACTCGGCTACCTCGACTGGCTCTAGCTGGGTTCGCGCTGCGGCGGGTTGACTGCCTGTGGTCGGCTTGGACAAGCCCATTGGACTAGCTCCGACAAGGGTGGATGAAGACGGCGATCCCTACGGTAGTGATCCCGCTGGCCCCGCGGCCACAACTTGAGGCAGGATCTCCGGCCCGGCGTCCCCTGGCACACGTGTGCTCCGGACCGGTGAGGTCCCGTGGAGCGTGATGCCGCGCTGGCCGCCGATTTCGTGGCCGAGGCCGCACCGGCGAGCTTGGGAGGGTCGACGTCGGGTGCCCGCGCCGGCGGGCTCGCTGATGTCGGCTGCTGGGGTCGGGGCCGCCTAGCGGATTCGGCGCCTGGGCGCCTTGGCGCGCCGCTGCTCTCCCTGCTGGCGGTAGCTCAGCTCCATGACGAGCTGCGTGACCACGGCCCTGGCCTCGGCGATGCGGAGAAGGCTGGGATCTTCTATGGCCTGCGCCATGGCTGCCAGGACGTCCAGCCGGCGCTGTACCGAGCGGGCGTCACGAAGCAGCGCCTCGGTCCGCTTGGCGATTGCGCCGGTGGTGGCAGGGGTGTCGTTCTCGTCGGTCAACCACGTGCAGGGTACCGCTTGGCGCCCCCGGTGGCTTCGTGGGCCAGGGGACACTGGAGCGGCTCGGCGACAGGGGGGATGCGGGCCGGGCCCAGCAGGATGATCCGCACCCGGTCGCCGGTTCCGATGCGGGCCCAGCTGGAGCCCCTCGCGGCCGTCCCAGGCGATTCTCCCTGGGGCAGACTGGGTGGGTGCAGGGAGCCATCCGGGACGAGGTCGGCAGCTTCGTCAGTACCGCGGCGCAGTAGCTCGCCGCCGCCGGGCGCGAATCCTATCGCGGCATTCTGGAGAGCCGCTGAGACCCCCAAGCCCGTATCCCCGAGCCTCGGCCAGGGTGGCTGGGTTGACCGATCATGCTCGAGCCGCTGAGGAGCTCGTCGGGCCGTCTGGCTCTCAATTGACCGCGGCCCTCATGCCGGCTTCTTGGCGCGGACAATGGCGCTCATGACTTGGCCGGCGACGAGAGGTGCGATCGTGGCCGCATCGGCACCTTGATCGGTCAGGAAAACGCGAGCCTCGTCCCCGTCGAAGACCCTGGTGGGCCGCATGTCGACGTCGGTGAACCCGGCGGCGACGAGCCTGGAGCGATACTCGGTCTCTTCCATGGCTCCGGCAAGACACGCGGCCCACAGCGGCACGCTGTCGCTCAGCTCGGCGGGAATCGACCCCCGCACGACGATGTCGGAGACCGCCAACCGACCTCCAGGCCGCAGGACTCGGAATACTTCGCGGAGCACCCGATCCTTGTCGACCGACAGGTTGATGACGCAGTTGGAGATGACGACATCAACGGTCTCGTCGGGGAGCGGGATGCTCTCGATCTCCCCCTTGAGGAACTCCACGTTCGCGGCCCCGGCCTCGCGAGCGTTGCTTCGGGCCAGCTCCAGCATCTCATCGGTCATGTCCAGCCCGTAGACATGGCCGCCCAGGCCCACCCGCTTAGCGCTGAGAAGTACATCAATACCCCCACCCGACCCCAGGTCCAAGACGGTTTCGCCCTGGTGTAGCTCAGCCACGGCGGTGGGGTTTCCGCAACCCAGGCTGGCCCGGATGGCGGCACTCGGCAGGCCTGCCCGGTCGGCGTCGGAATACAGTGACGCCCCGAACCCCTCTGTGCTGTCAGAGGATGGGCAGCAGGAGGAGTCACAGCAGGCGGTCGGCTCCCCTCCTCTGGCTCCTACCGCGGCCGCCGCGTACCTGGCGCGGACCTGCTCTCGAAGTTCGCCGGGGGCTGGCGAGCTGGGAACCGAATCTGGCACCAGTTCAGCGAGCAGGTTGCGGACGCGCCGGTCGATCTCATCTCGGATGGGGCGGATCTCGGCCAGAGACTTGCCCGCCGGGTCCGCCAAGTCCCAGTCGAGGTAGCGCTTGCCGGGGAAGAAGGGACAGGTGTCTCCGCACCCCATGGTCACCACCACGTCAGAGCGGCGGACCGCCTCGGTGGTCAGCAGCCTGGGGGACTGCTCAGCGAGATCGATGTGGCGCTCGGCCATGGCCAAAACCACCTCCGGGTTGACCTTGCCTGCTGGCTCCGAGCCGGCCGAGAGGACTTCGACCGCATCTCCCGCATAGACTCTCAACAGCGCCGCCGCCATCTGTGAGCGGCCGGCATTGTGGACGCACGCGAAGAGCACTCGCGGTGTCGATCCCATAGTTAGTTCTCCCGGTCTTCAGGGCCAAATGCCGATCGATAGTGTAGCCGTATTCATCGACATCCGTCAATGAGTTGCTACAATCGCTCCGTGGTCCGGATAACCGACCCGCTCCCGACCCGAACGAGGGGATGCTGCAGCCCGGTGGCCGGCCCGCTCGACTCGGCCGTGGCAGACCCGCTCGCGGACGTTTTCAGGGCCCTAGCAGATCCCACCCGAGTTCAGATCCTCCACATGCTCAAGGCGGCTTCGGAGCCGGTCTGCGTCTGCGACCTCACCGCTGTGTTCGAGCTAAGCCAGCCCACGGTCAGCCACCATCTCAGCAAGTTGCGAGAGGCCGGGCTGATCGTCAGCGTCAGGAAGGGAATCTGGACCTTCCACAGCCTGGCGGAACCTCTCCCGGCGGCGGCCAGCGCCGTGGTCGCCCTGGTTCCCTGAGCTCAACCTGTACCTGTCGACGGCCGCGCGGCTGCTCGGTTGTGGGTAGGGATGGCTGAGCGCGGTGAGCCGGGCCTGGCGGGCGTCGGGCGGTGCCTGGAGCCGAGGGGATATCCCAGCTGGGGAACGGGAAGGGGGCCCTGGGGCCGGCTCACCCTGGTGGTCTCGGCGCCCTCCGCTGGCGGTGGGCGTGCCTGGGCCGGATGTTGAATTGGTGCCGGAGTCGACTAAGCAGGCCTCGGCGAGCGGTTGCGCCAGCTTCGGCGTCACCGCCAGGTCTGGGACCGAGGAGCCTCAGGGCTCGGTTGGTTGGCCCATCTTCGCAGCCGGGCCCAGGTGTCCGGACCTGGCTACCCAGCCCTTGCCGTTGGGCGGGCGCGGCTGTACTCTTCGGTCTTGACGCAGCTTTCCAGGGAGTTCGCCCATGACCGTAGCGCACAAGATCGTCGGCAACGCCATGCAACTGGTCGTCTGCCAGCTGGAGGTGGGTCAGACCGTCTACGCGGAAGCCGGCAAGTTCCTGTGGAAGACCACCAACGTCTCCCTGGAAACCCATCTGTCCAATCCGGCACCGCCGCAGGGCGGCGGGGGCGGGCTGTTAGGTAAGGCGCTGGAGGTAGGCAAGCGGGTGATCGCTGGGCAGAGCCTGGCCTTCCAGTACTTCACGCCGATCGGTGGCAACGGACTCGTGGCCTTCGGCAGCTCCCTGCCTGGTGAGGTGCGCGCCATCGAACTGGACGGCAGTGTCGGATGGTTCACGGAGAAGGATGCGCTGGTCGCTGCTGAGAGCGGGGTCAACTTCGACATTGCGTTCGCCGGATTGCGAACCGGTCGGCGTGGCGGAACGGGATTCGTGCTTGAGAAGTTCACTGGCTCGGGGACCCTGCTGATCGCTTCTGCGGGCAACTTCATCGAGCTGAACCCATCCAAGTACGGTGGCAAGATTCAGGTCCACGCGGGCTGCCTGGTCGGGTTCCAGGACACGGTCCGCTACAGCGTCGAGTACATCGGGGGGCTGAACGCGCAGACTGCCATGACGGCCATGTTCGGGGGCGAAGGGTTCAGCCTAGCCACTCTGGAAGGCGACGGGGCGGTCATCCTCCAGTCGACCAATCTGCACGGTTTGGCAGAGACGCTGGAGAGACTGATGAGTCACGAAGGTAGCGACAGAGGCCACGCCGGCGTGGGCGGGATGTTCGGCCAGTCTGTCTGACCGTTCTGAACAGAGGAGGAAGTCATCGTGGGGTTGATGGACAAGCTCAAGGAGCAGGCGGGGCAGGTGGCGACCAAGGCGCAGGAGGGCACTGCCCAGGTCCAGGCCAAGTTCGACGCGGCGCAGGCCAAGCGCGCCAACGACGTGCTACTGCATGATCTGGGTGCCGCCTACTTCGCTGAACAGCGCCAGGGCGGACCGCACGACGCGGTCGAGAAGGCTCTGGCAGCACTCGACGCGCATGCCAGCCAGGTCGGCGCGGTCGACACATCCACCACCGGGGCGCAGCCCATGCCGACCCAGGCGGCACCGCCTTCGGGATCGTCACCGGCGGGCGACTTCAAGCTCGACGACATGTGAGCGAAGGGGCCGGCGCTGACCAGACCGTCGAAGAGATAGGGGAGCGGGCGGAATGGCGCGGGGTGGTCACCCCGCTGCTGCACCCGACCGATCCCGGCCGGCTGAGGGCATGGTTGGGCGCCGGATGATCGCGGACACTGGAGCACAGGGGCGTCACCCGCGATGAGCTGAGCGCCGGGCAAGGCCCGAGGTGGTGGGGTCCTGCGCTGGCGGTCAGCGACTGTCGATGCGGTGGCGCGGCCCCGGAGACGCCCGGGAAGCGGCCGCGTGCTCCCTCGGCGCTGGCCTCAATGTGCCCGCCGCGGGCTCGAGGACGAGGCCCCGGAGCAGCTGCGCGCCCGCTGTCTGGTCGGGGCTACCCCACGCTTTGGGTTCCTTGAGCTCTGGCGGGTTGGCCCGCTGGGTGCGTCAGCGAGCCAGAGGGCCTTCGCCCTCCCAGTCCAGCGCTCCGGCCACTGCTGTGGCCCTCGGGTCCGGCCCTCGGACGGACACGAGCCCTCGCGAGTGCCATGGGTATCTTCGGGGGCTTGCCGTCCAGTGTCGGTGTTGGCGCCGCGGCCACAGTCTCAATCCGCAGCGGCCGGATAGCCACGGCCTGCCGCTGATCCCGGCGGCCTCCCACGGACGGTCCCCCGAGCCTGTGCCGGAGATGGCCCGGCCACGCTGGGCTATCTCCGGCCTCGGGCGAGATCGTAGAGGTGCCCCAGCGCGAGTCCGAGGCGCACCCGGCGTGCGCGGCGGAGCTCCTCCTGGGCCTTCCCCGGCGCCGCGTCAAGCTGCTGGCGCAGATCCATGACCTGCTGCTCCGCGGCCACGGCCCGCAGCTGTGAACGCCAGGCGAAGCGAACCGTCGTGGCCACCGCAGCAGCGCTGGAGGTCGAGTCGCCGCGCCGCGGCCTGGGTCCGCGGAGGACCTCGACGAGGCCCTGCACGTGGAAGCGGACGTTGTGGTAGGTGACGGCCAACTCACGGTTGATCCAGCCCATGTCGGGGTCGTAGCCGTCAAGGTCGGCGGCCAGCCGGCCACGGTCGATGGGGACATCGGTGGCCATGCCCGCGAAGTTGTCCGCTTCGATGGCGGGGTAGGTGTCGGGCGTCACCCAGCCGTCTCCACCGCCGGCGTCGAAGACATAGACCGCCTTCCCGCACGCCATTCCCTCCATGGCCGAGCGTCCCCTTCCGACCACGATGTCCGCCTCAGCGATCGCCGGGCGCACCTCGTAGACGCTGTTGCTGTGACCCACCTGGACGCACTCTATGTGGTGTGCCGCCCACGTCTCGAACAGGGCGTCGCGCCGGGGGCCCTCGAGGAGGGCGTTGCTCAGCAGGAGCGCCCGCCGCGGCGGACGCCGCGGTGGCACCGATGGTGCAAACCACTCGGTGTCGATCGGCTGGCGCAGCCTGATCACTGGCACGTCGAGGGCGAATGCTCGTGCGAACGCCGCGAACCGCTCGGATGGCGCGATTATCGCGTTTATCAGCCCGGGTGTCAGCGGAGGCGCCTGCACCTCGTAGAGGGTGCTGTGGACGCAGTAGACGAGTCGGGTGGTGGGGCAACGGTCGCGGAGGAGGCCGGCGGTAACCGCGTCGTTGGCGAGCACCGCATCACAGGTGGGGGGCAGGTCGGCATCTCCGCGCGCAATGTCGGCGCCCGACTCCGCCGCCCATTCGGCGTAGGGGCCGAGCTCATCGGCGAAGAGGATGACCTCGTGACCGCGCCGCTCCAGCTCGCGGGCGACGGTGAGACAGTACGTCTCGGTGCCACCGGGAGCCGCCAGACCCAGAGTCCCGAGGACTATGCGCACAGTTTCGACGACGCTACCAGGTGGTCCCGGACAGGGCAAGCCGGATCGCTTGGTGGGCCGTGAGGGCCGCGACCCACCTGTCCGGCGGGGGAGATGAGCCGGCGGGCCCTGCCAAGGTGCGCGTGTGCGGCGAGGTCAGGGGCCTTGGCGATCACCGGGTCGCTCGGCACGGTCCCGGGACGGTCCTCTGGGAGCCTGGCTCGGACTCCAAGAAGTCAGTGCCGGCTCCTCCCCGGCTCCGTGTCCGGGTGACCCAACGGGGCTCGGCGACGGGCTGATCGAGCTGGCCCCAGCGGGAGCCCTTCCGGCGATCCGCCGCCCAAGCGGCCTGCCGAAGGCTGTCCTCGCCGCTGGCCCCGGGCGCAGGGGAATGGCCCTCCTGGGCAACGAGCCGGGGCCGGACACCGATTGCCAGGGCTCACGTGGGCACCACTCTTCCGTGAATCTGGCGGGTCAGTTCCTCAGGAACCGTTGCCCAGGGGCCGCGACAGGTGCCGGTACTCGTCGATGCAGCGACGTTGGTGGACCTGCACCGGGCTTCCGGGCAATGTTGCTATGCGTGCTCCACGTGCCCGAGCGTTCCAGTGCGATGTTACGGGCGCCGGCCGGACGGTAATGTCGTGGCCGCGGCCGGCTGGTCGCGTCGACGGCGGGATGTCGCCCCCGGGGCTAAGGGAGTTCCCCAGGTGTCTTTCCACGCCGCCCGCCCCGACATGGTCGCTGGCCATCCGGTGCTGCAGGCTCCGTTCCTCAAGGAACTCGTTCCGGACCGCGCCGGCGCCCTCGGGCACCGGTTCGGTGTCCGAGGGGCCGGGTGAGCGAGGTGCACTTCCCATATCGGCTGTCGACCCGAGTGATGGGAGGCTGGCCACCGCGCGCGGTGTGGGCTCGGTGGTAGTTGTAGCGGTGCAGCCAGCTGGTGAGCAAGCGGGTCCTGGCGCCGTTACTGGTGTAGGGGCGGTCGTAGGCCCACTCCTCAAGCAGGGTGCGCTTGGAATACCTCACGCTGGTTGTCCTGGCGGGGCTGACCACTGCCGCCTGTGGCTCCGCTAGGAAGACGCCCTCGCCTGCGGCGAGCACTCCTACCCCTGTCGCCGATGTCTGCCAGACCAATCCCGCTCCGGCCACTTCCGCGTAGGTCGTCGTCAGCCAGCCAGCCGCATTCGCGCAGGTGACGAGTCCACTGCCTGTCAGCGGCAGTATCAACGCCTTCGAGGCCAAATTCCGGAGCGCCATCAAGGATGCATCCGGGACTGATCTCGTCAACCAGCAGGCCCACTCGCAGCAGGGCCAGGTGCTGTCCGCCTTCAGTGAGAGCGTGCTCTTCACCGTCGGCGCAGCGACGCCTGCCTGCCCCTGGATCTTCCAGATCAGCGGCGAGGGTAGTCCCACCACGATCCAACAAGTGCCCCTCACGCTGATGCCGTCCTGATCCGCTCCGGCGGCTGGAGACGCAGGGCGCCGGCCCAGCAGAGCCCCTCAACCGGGGCTCGAAAGTGGCCGAGCGTGGACCGGCGAGGCGCGCTCCGACAGGTCGGCTCGCAGCCGGCGCCCGGCGTGGCCCACCAGGCTTGCTCCAGCGGCACAAACCCGCAGCCGCGGCCGGTGACTAGACTTCACTCCCAAGGTGATGCTCTCCCAGGTGGGAATGGTGGACTTGAACACCCACAGTTTGCCTTACCAGGCGGGCATCTCCGCACATGGGCCCCCCTCCTCCAGCTCCTTACCGAAAAGCTCAGGCTAGGGTCTACGTTGTGAAGTACCGGAGTGCTATTCACGGCCGCCGAGCGGGTGGCCTCCAGGACCACGCGGTCGTTCATACCCCCCTGCCTGTCCGGCAGAATCCTCCTGCAACTTGCCAAGCATGGCTCCGCTGCTAACTCAGCGACCCGTCACGAAGGTATCGCTTGGCACCATTGCACGAGAGTGGGCCCGCCTTGGTTGCATCGGGTTCGGAGGACCGCCCGCTCACATCGCCCTGCTCCGTCAGCTGTGTGTCGAGGAACGAAGGTGGTTGGAAGCCAAAGAGTTCGAGGACGGCATCGCTGCCGCTAACCTTCTGCCTGGACCGGCCTCTACTCAGCTGGCGATCTACTGCGCGTGGCGGCTGCGGGGTGGGGTCGGCGGAGTCCTCGGCGGCTTCTGCTTCATCGTCCCAGGGCTTGTCCTCATCCTAGTCCTCTCGGTCATCTTTCTGACTACCCACCCACCGGACTGGATTCTCGGCGCCGCGGCCGGCGCGGGCGCCGCCGTGCCCGCCGTTGCGCTTAACGCGGCCTCGGGACTCAGCCCGGCCAGTTGGAGGCGTATCGGCACCGGACGCAGCCATCAGGTCCGCTGGGTTGGGTACGCCCTGGCGGGATGCGTAGCCGCGGCTACGGTAGGCCCTTACCTGGTGCTGGTGATCCTCGCGTGCGGGCTGATCGAGATCACCTTCCGGCAGTGGGACCGGCCGATATCGTCGCGCTCGGCGCGCACGGCCATCGTGGTGCTAGCTGTCCACACGGCCACAGTCGGCGGCCTCGCCGCGCTGGCCTGGGTGGCGTTCAAAGTAGGTGCCCTCTCCTACGGCGGCGGGTNNCAGACTGTCGCCGTCGTGGGCTACGCCGCTGCAGGGCTCGGTGGCGGATTGATCGCAGCTCTGGTCGCCTTTGCGCCTTCGTTCCTATTCGTGCTCCTGGGTGCCCCACACTTCGAGCAGCTCCGCGCGAGCGCCGCGGTCCAGTGGTTCCTCACAGGAGCGGGCCCGGCCGTTATCGGCGCGATCGCGGGATCGGCGATTCCCCTCGGCCTCTCGTTTCAGCATCTGTGGCAAGTGCCGGTGCTCGCCGGTGCCCTGCTCTGGCTACTCGTCATCCGGCGCGGCGTCGTCAGCGGGCTACTCATCGCCGGGGCGGTCGGTGTTGTCGTGGCGCTCGCCGGAGTCGCTGTGTGACCAAGCTCACGCCGTACGTGCAAGTTGAAGATGTTGACGCTCTTCGTCATTGAGAAAGCGGCTGCGGTGAGGGTGCCTGGCTGCCTCAGCGAGCACCGATCCCCGCCATGCCGGTCGGCAATAGAACCGGGCCGAGCAGGAGCGGGGACCGGCGGTGGCAGGGGCGCGGTGCAGGTTAGACCGTGGCTGGGACGACCCATTGGGGTTACGACGGCTCCATAGGCCCGCAACGGTTTGGGCATCTCGGAGGGTCGGCATGCGCCAGTTCGAGCCGATCACCCGATCCTCGCTCGTAGCGGACGGGCGTCGTGGCCGCTCTCCACACTGCCAGCAGCGCCAGGAGTCCCTTCCGCTGAGGCGCCGGGCGCAGATCGGGCAGCGCTCGGGGACTTCCCCATAAATCCACATGAAACAGCTTGGGCAGCGGCCGATCGGGGCTCCCTGGTTGACGCCCCTCATGCAGTTTCCCCATTTTCGAGAAAGCTGCTGCCAAATGGACGTCGAGGGGGGGGTCGTCAACCATGCAGCCCAGCCCGTCAGGATGCCCCCCTATGGCACCGAGCCTGAAGGCACTCGAGGGTTGGCCTTGGCGAGGATCTGCTCCGGGGTCTTCACCCAAGCGAAGGGGTGGCAGTTGTCGTTCCAGGCGTTCAGGAAGCGCTCAATGGCGGTGCGCAGGGCGGCCAGATTGTGGAAGACCCCGCGCCGGATGGCAGCCCGGTGGAGGATCGCGAACCAGCCCTCGACCTGGTTCATCCAGCTGGCGCTGGTCGGGGTGAAGTGAAGGTGGAACCGCGGATGGCGGCACAGCCATTCCTGCACCTCAGGATGCTTGTGGGTGGCGTAGTTGTCCAAGACGAAGTGGATCTGCCCCCGGGGATAGCGGCGCGCCACCAGCTGGAGGAAGCGCAGGAACTCCTCATGACGGTGGCGCGCGTAGCAGCGCCCGGTCACGTTGCCGGTCGCGACATCGAGGGCGGCGAAGAGGGTGGTGGTGCCGTGACGGAGGTCGTCGTGGGTGCGGCGTTCCACCTGTCCGGGCCGCATGGGCCGGACCGGCTGGGTGCGGTCCAGCGTCTCAACTTGGGTCTTCTCGTCCACCGCCAGGACTACCGCCTTCTCCGGAGGATGCAGGTAGAGGCCCACCACGTCCGTCACCTCGGCCTCGAGTTGGGGATCCTGGCTGAACTTGAAGCTCCGGGAGCGATGGGGCTGGAGGCGGTGGTCGCGCCAGATCCGCCGCACTGTGGTGGCGCTCACCCCGCACGCGCTCGCCAGTCGGCGGCTGCTCCAGTGGGTGTATCCCGGTGGCGGCGCACTCATGGTGGTGCTCAGCACACGCTCCACAAGGTCCTCGCCATGGGCGCAGGGTCGGCCCCGCCCCGGAGCGTCCTCCAACCCGTCCAACCCTCGGCTCACGAACCGCTGCCGCCAGAGCAGGACCGTCGGCTTGGAGCACCCCACCTGGCGACCGATGGTGGTATTGGCATGGCCTTCCGCAGCCAGCAGAATCACCTTGGCCCGTTGCACCTGCCGCTGGGGTAGAGTCCGACTGCGGGCCCACAGTTCCAGCCGAGTTCGTTGATCCGAGCTCAGTCGAAGAGCGGGCGCGGCAGCATGAGGCATGCTGCCAGCATCCTAAACCCGGATCCACCGATGAGGAGCAG
>PLTL01000038.1 GCA_003164475.1 Candidatus Dormiibacterota bacterium
CGTTCCAGCTCGCCGGCATAGAGGGGGTCCCACAATCATTGGAACAGAAACGTACGCTAAGCCGCGCCGATCGTCAGGTCGTCACCGTCATCGGGCTGACGCAACGGTCGCAATTCACCCTGAGCGATGCCGTCGGCCAGCGCGAACGAGTAGCGCCCCAGGACGTTGATGTGCTCGTGGCCCAGCGGTGACAGCCGTGCCATGTCCTCGGGCTTCACCTCCGCGCCCGTCCGCCGCAGATGGGCCAGGGCCGCGTCCATGTAGAGCGTGTTCCAAAGCACCAGCACGTTGACCACAAGGCCCAACGCCCCCAACTGGTCCTCCTGGCCTTCGCGGTAGCGTTGCCGGACCTCGCCCCGCTGGCCGTGGAAGACCGTCCGGGCCACGCTGTGTCGCCCCTCACCCCGGTTCAACTGCGTGAGGATTCGCCGGCGGTAGGTCTCGTCATCGAGGTAGGACAGCAGATAGAGAGTCTTCGCCACGCGACCCAGCTCGCCGATTGCACGAGCCAGGGTCGAAGGGCGGTTGCTCCGCAAAAGTGAGCGGGTCAACTCCGAGGCACTGATGGCCCCCATCTTCAGCGACCCGGCCACCCGCAGCAGGTCGTCCCAATGGCGGACGATCAGCTCGGTACGCACCCGATGCCGCGCCAGCCCGTTCAGCGCGCCGTAGTCGGCCGCCGGATCGATCCGCCAGAACCGGGACTCTCCGAGGTCGGCCAGGCGGGGGCTGAACTGGTAGCCCAGCAGCCAGAACAGGCCGAAGATCACGTCGCTGTACCCGGCGGTGTCACTCATTACCTCGCGCGGGTTGAGGCCGGTCTGGTGCTCCAGGAGCCCTTCCAGGATGAACAGCGAGTCGCGGAGCGTGCCGGGAATCACGATCCCGTGAAACCCTGTGAACTGGTCGGAAGTGAAGTTGTAGTAGGTGATCCCGCGTCCGGTCCCAAAGTATTTGCTGTTGGGTCCGGCGTTGACAGTGCGGACGGGGACGACGAACCGCAGGCCGTCGGCCGAGGCCACTTCCCCGCCACCCCACGCTTGCGCCAGCAGGATCTTCGCCTGGGCGTCGACCAGCCGGGCGTTGGCGCGGATCAGGGTCTCGGCCCGGACGTAGTTCTGCCGGACCCAGGCCAATCGGCCGCGTGTCAGGGCCGGGGTGTCGGGACGGACCAGGGGCTCCAGGCCGATGTTGCACGCCTCGGCCAGGAGCACGGCGCAGAGGCTGATCGTGAGATCGGTCACGCGGGATGCCCCTTCACTGATGTGAGTGAACTCGCTGGCGAACCCGGTCCGGGCCTGGATCTCCAGGAGGGCTTCGGGCAGCTCGACGCGGGGGAGCAGAGCCGCCACGCTTTCCCGAAGGGTGACCAGGCTGGGCGGCTCCTCCAATTTGTCCAGGCCGGTCAGCGTGATGGTCTCGCGTCCGTCTTCGGTTTCGATGCGCACGGCGGTGTTGGTCGGCAGGTTGGCGGCGGTGCGGCGATAGGTCTCGTCGAGGCGGCTCGTCAGGGCCTCGATCTCGGTGGCCGCCGTCGCCTCGCGGCCGAGGATGCGGCAGACGTGTGGCCTGGCGGATTCCCAGGCCGATCCCTGGAGCAGCTTGACGCGCGGGTCACCCCAACGCACGCTCGGCCGGACGAACACGTCGCGACGGCGCAGGCTGTCCTGGAGCCGCTCCAGCACGCAAACGGTATAGGCGCGGCGGTCGATCCGCCGGTCCGGGCCGATCACCTCACGCCGCCAGCTCCGAGGGATGTGATCCAGCGGAGCGCGGCTCATGTCGGGCTGGTGCTCACCCTCGATGTCGGCCAGGAAGTTCAGGGCGTTTACCACCGACTGACCGGCCGGGGCGGCCTGGAAGGGGACGGTGCGGAGCACGTGGGGCCAGAACCGGCGGATGCGGCGGTACTGCTCCATCTGCTCGGCATGGTTGTCGTCGTCGGGCGGTCGGGCCAGCGTCCCGACGAGTGCGACCGCCTCGGCGAGAGATTGTTTGGAAACCCGGGTGAAGACGGTCGAGCGGAGCTTGGCATCGTGACAGGCGTCGTCGAGCAGGACCGCGCACGCTTCGCGGAGTTGCAGGGCGGCGGCATCCAGGTCGTGGATCGTGCGGAGTCGTTCCTGCTGGCCGGTACGCCGGGCTTGGAGAGACAATTCGGTGATCAGCGCATCGAGCACGTCGAGTGCGTCGTCCAGCGCGGTCGCCTCGAAGACGCGGGCGAAGGCCAGCAAAGTGGCGACTCGCCGGTCCGGCGGCATCCGCGCGATGGTTGCCGCCCAGGCAGAACCGGCGTACCGGGCCAGGGCATCGATCCGGCTCGCCGGGATATGGCGCAGATCCAGGCGACCCACGTCCAGGGACCGGATCTCCACGAATCGATCCAGGGCAGCAACCAGGGCTGGGCCGCTCACGCGCGTGGGGCCTTTCCGCAGCCGGTCCAGCGTCGTCTGCCGGTCCCCCTCGGTGACAATCACCAGCGCCTCCAGCCGTGCGCGTTGTTCGGGGCCGGGTGCACGGGCCAATGCCTTCCAGAGGCGGCCCGCCGCGCGGTCGCGTATCTGGGCCACCAGGCGTGATAGAACGGTCACACCCGGCAGCAACACCTTGCGTTCGACCAACCGAGCGGTGGCCAGGTCGAAGAGCAGGCTGGGCCGCTCGGCGCTGAGCCAAGCGCGGGCGTAGAGCCAGCGGACCAGGCAGAAGTGCTCCGGTTGGTCGGCGAAGTCGCGGTAGCCATACCGCCGCCGGATCTCGCCCGCGTGCTCGCGGTGCGTGGCCGGGCGATCCAGGTATCTCGCGTGGATCGTTGGGTCCGCGACCCCCAATTGGTGACCCAGATGGGCCACCACGCCGGGCGGGACATTGGTCGGGTTGGCGAGGAAGGTGCCCAGGAACCGGACCGTGACCAGTTGTAGGGCGAAGCCCAACCGGTTCTGGTCCCCACGGCGCTGGGCGACCAGGGCGAGGTCGGCGTCGTCGAGATGGAAGTACCGCGCCAGTTGGGCGGGCGAAGGCTCGCCGGCGTAGCGGCCGTAGCGCCGCTGCTGCTCCGCGGTCAGGAAATCGACGGGCATCCGGGCTTCCTTCCTGGGGCCGGGATCGGGAAGGGGCGCTCCGTCGTGGAATCAGAGGACATCCTGTGATAAGAAACATTATCACAGGAATCGCCGGGCCGACCCGCGACGGCTTCGCGGAATTCCAGGCCGACGCGCCGGCCACTGATTCACCGTTATCACAGGAATCGTGACGCGGGAGTCAAAGCCATGCCCAAACCGAACGACTCCGGTTCGCTTTCCCCCCTGGTGACCGACTTCCTGTCCGAGTTGGCCCATGCCAACCGCTCGCGGCACACCTGCCGCGCTTACGCGACGGACCTCGCCCAGTTCTCGGCGTTCTACCGGGGACCCGTCGGCGGCATCACCGCCGAGGTAATCCGCGGCTTCGAGGCTACGCTCGAACGGCTCGGCCCGGCCAGCCGCGCCCGCAAGCAGGCCGCCCTGGCGAGCTTCCTGGAGTGGGCCCGCCGCCAGGGCCATATCGTCTCCAACCCGATGGCCTCGGTCGCGCGCGTCCGCCCCGACCCTCCCCGCTCTCGGTCGCTGGGCCGTGGGCCGGTGGAAGCAATTCTGAAGGTGATCCCAACGGGACAGCGGCGGGACCGGCTCCTGTTCCGCCTGATCTTCGAGACGGGTCTGCGCGTCTCCGAGGCGCTGGGGGTGCACCTGGAGGATCTGGACCTGGCGGCCGACGACGAACACCTGAGCGTGCTGGGCAAGGGCGGGCAGCGGCGCACTGTGTTACTGGATGACGCTCACCTGGTCCGACAGCTTCGGGCCTATCTGAAGCAGACCGGGTATCGCCACGGTCCGCTGTTCCGGGCCGCGAAGAACGGCCGGGGTGGCCCGTTGAGGTATCAATCAGTGCAGGAGCGGTGGGCGCAGTACTGCGTCCAGGCCGGGGTATCTTGCACCCTCCACCAGCTACGCCACACGCACGCGACCGAGCTGGTCAACGGAGGCGTGGGCCTGGCGACGATCCGGAAGCGGCTGGGGCACAAGAACCTCCAGACCACGTTGCGGTACGCTGAGCAATCGGACGCGACGGCCGACGCGGAAGTGCGGGCCTGGCGGAGGAAGCAGGGTCGATCCCAGTGAGCCGCCCGCAAGTCGACTGAGGCCTTATCGTACGTTTCTGTTCCGATGATTGTGGGACCCC
>PLTL01000102.1 GCA_003164475.1 Candidatus Dormiibacterota bacterium
CGATCATCTCGCGGGTGAAGGGCTCCGCCCGCGGCAGGGTGACGTCATTCAGATGGATCTCGTGCACCACCGGGGAGAAGTCCTCGTCGAGGTCGTACGCGGTGCGCAGAAGGGTGTCGGTGAGCTTGGCGAGCTTGGCAGCGGAGCGTGGCAGCCCGTCCCGGGCGAAATTGCGCTCCGGGCCGCCGCCGGTAAAGCCGAGGCGCTCGAGGGCCTCGACTGCGGGCCCCGGAAGGGGCCGTTCGGGTTCCGACCACTGCCGCGAGCCCACCTCGCCAGAGACCCGGTCGTCATGGAGCATCAACTGGACGTACTCCTCGGACCGTCCAAGGACCCCAATGACGATGTGGCCCTTTTCCTTGGCACGAGACAGAAAGGTGGTCAAAAGGCTCTGGTACAGTCCGAAGCGGTCGCTCGGATTCATGGGCGTTCGTCGTCCCTCTGGTACTGGTTCCGATGTGCCCAGTGTCGCCCTCCAGCGCGACATGAGCCTGTCGCGCCGTCCTGTGCTCAAGCAGGCCTCGGCGTGCTCCCTACCAGCGACTCTCCGCGCGCCGAGGCAAGGCCATGACCGACCGCCCTGGCGGCGGCGCCCCCTGGTCTCTAACGCGTTCGATGCGCTCTCTCGAGCATCGCAACGGTCGGGCCCTGCCATCGCCTATCGCCCATTGTCGGCGACGACTTGCACCGGTCGCGTCTATACTCCAACTCGATGCGAGGCGACCCCTTTGATCAGAACGTGGGCTGCGGCCGGTCCCCCTGCGCCTCGGCGCCTCTCACCTCCTCCCGCAGCGGACTTATGGGCCACCTCCACTGCGACCCGTGCGCCGGTGACTTCTCCCGTTGGCGCTCAGCCTTCCGATCAGGTCTGCCCACACGCGCTATGCGCGTCCCCAACGCCTGCTGATGACTCGCACCAGCGGGGTCAAGGATCTCGCCGACCTTCATCGAGAGATCACGGAAATCAAAGAGCAGAACGGGATAAAGCCGGATGAAGCTTTCATAGTCTGGTTTCTGCGCGCCTTTACGGCCAGAGTCGACGACGGCGACGCCCAATGCATCGCCGCGTTAACTGGTGGAAAGAACGACCGCAACATCGACGCAGTCTACATTGACCATCAGCCCCAAATCGTATTTGTTGTCCAAGGCAAGTACCGCACCACGCCGCTACCGCACGCCGAGACTCGCTCGGACATTTTGGCCTTCGCGCAGCTGTCACAGGACTTCCTCGGGCCCCCAGAAGATCTCCTAGCCCAGGCTGACGCCTCCATCAAGGACCGCCTAAGAGAGGCGCACCGGTGTCTCCGCCGCGGCTATCGATTGCATCTTCAGTATGCGACGACAGGCACCGTCAGTCCCGCCCTTCGAGACGACGCCGAGCGCCGCATTGCCGGAAATGCGCAAATCACCATTCTCGATCGCCGGGACATAGCCGTTTTGGTTGCTGACTACCTCGAGGGCGCCGCGCCACCCATTCCCTCGCTCGATTTGCCAGTACAGGGCGAGCACGTCTTCAACCGATACGACCCAATCAGTAAACTCTCGTCTTGGGTTTTCACGATGAGCGGCCAAGACCTCGCGGCCGTCCATGACCGTCTCGGTTCAAGGCTATTTGCTCGCAACATCCGCGGTTTCCTGGGCATGAAGACGCCCGTCAACGAGGCGATGCTTCACACGATCACATCGGAGCCGGCCAAGTTCTGGTACTTCAACAACGGTGTGACGATGGTCTCTGACAAGGCGCGGCAAGTCACCGAGCGTGGGAGGCAGTACCTGCGTCTACAGAACCCTCAGATTATCAACGGGCAGCAGACGACTCGGGTCCTTTCTTCACTCACGGCAGGATCCGGCCGCCCGGGAGACGTCAGCGTCTTGGTAAAGCTGCTCGAGATTCCACGGGAGCAACACGCCGCTGATTATGGCGGCCTCATCTCCGGTCTTGTGGCGGCTACTAACTTCCAGAATGCCATAAGCAGCTCCGACCTTCAGGCCAACGATCTTGAGCAGGTTCGCATCGACCGCGAGTTGAGGAAGCTCGGTTATGTCTACCTTCGCAAGAGACAAACCAAAGCCGAGGCCCGCGCAAACCTTGGCCGGCGTCGCATCTACTTCATCAAGAAGGAAGAGCTCGCGCGGGCAATTGGATCATGCTTGCTTCCTCCAGAGTTCTGGAGGCGCGGCAAGCGTCAGCTCTGGGAACACCCCGTTTACGAGCAGATCTTCGATGGTAAGCGTACGGCCGCAGATTACTTGACCTTCTACTGGTTAGACCGGCAGGTACGTCGATGCGCCCGCGGTGACGTCCGCAAAGGCTACGCGGTCTACATGCTCTTGAACTTTCTCTGGCGGCGAGAGGGGGCATCGTTTCGCCGACGCGATAATGCTCGTCGGCTGTCCGCTATGGCGGAACATGAGAGAGACAGGAACATCGCCCCGGCAGTGACATCTCTCGACCACGCCGTCTCCTCACTAATGAGTGCCGCCTTGGCCTTCTTCAGGGCAAACGCGCGAATCGAGGCTGGACAACTCGACGAAGCGTCCTTCTTCCGTCGCCCGAAGTTGGTTGAGGACTTTGCACGCTTCTGGGACTCCGACGAGAATCGCCACCATGAGCGCTTTCTAACGGAGATGTCGAGGTTCTGGGGGAGGTTAGCTGAGATTCCGGTCTGAGAATGTGTGAGATCTGAGATACGCGCGGCCCAGGGGCGCTTGCCGGTGACCGCTTGTCCTTCACCCTCACTGGAAGGACGTCGCCAGCCTTGACGCCTGTGCCTTCCTTGTCGATGGCACTGGAATTACCGCCTCGGCCATCTAGGTCGGATATCGCGATCCTGCTGGTTACGATCTTCGACTCGAGCCGAGCATCACTCGGAGCGGTGGCGGGTGGCATTGAGGTCGCACCTGGGATCGTGCCGCGGGGTAGCCGCCCGCACGTCCGGATCTGCCGCCGCCGCCCCGTTTTAGACAAGCCTCCTAGGGGGCGCGCACGCGGCCGCTAGCCCGGATGGTACGCCTCGCGACCGCCGCGGCCCCGGCCCAATCGGCACCGCGGGCGGATAGTGTTGCGGCCGCCACATCGGGCGGCAGCAACTCGGAGAACTTCAGCTGTCGCACCGCCTCGTCGCTGATCTCGGCGACCACAGAGCTCAGGTCGTCGCCGTAGCGCTGTAGCATTGTGCGGAGAGCCGTACCGAGTTGGCGCACGGAAATCGAGCTGGCGAGCCGAAGGAAGCGGTTGTCGAGACGCTCCGCATGCTCCACCATGTCCGGTGCCACCTCGCCGAGGCCTGCCAACAGCACCGCGTTGGCGCGAGCCCCCGCCCAGGTCCACCAGCGGCAACCCTCCCCATCACCGGCAGCGAGGATTGATGATTCAGGGTCGACGCACGACGCGAACTTGGCGCGGACTAATCCGAGTCGGCTGCTCGCACGACGCGATAACGTCGCTCCTTGCAAGGTTCCGTCGACAACAACCCGCCGCACAGAGTCCGTAAGAGCAAAGGACAAGGGCTGGGGAAGACCGAACCACCGCGATGAGCCCTGGAGGTCAGTCGGTTCCACAAAGGCCCGCTGCCGGCGCCACTCCACATGCGTGACGAGCCAAGATCTACCCGCCAGCGCCAGGATTCTGGGGCCCTCGACACGGCGGGTGAACATCATGGGGTCCACCGTACCGACCTCGGCGCGCCCGTGTAGCACGGTGAACTGAGGATCCGCTGTGAACACGGAAAGCAGTTCGAGGAAGTTCCGGCGACCGAATCGGCGTTCTGCGGCCGGGCCGACGAAAAGCATGCCGCTCTCGCTATCGAGGTGTCCGCTCTCGCACAGCCAGCGTAGCAATGCGCCGCGCTGCTCGCCGGTTCCCGTCCATGAACCTTCCAACCATTCCACCCACGTGGTGTCCCCAACCTGCCCCTCCTGGAGGCAGAGCGCTACGATCTGCTGCGCGAGGAGGTGGAGCGGCGCTGGTGGAGCGACGACCGGCTCCACGTAGCCCTCCCCCAGAAGGCGCAGCAGTCCAGCCGCCTGCAGAAGCTCATCGTCGGTGGTGGCTAGCAGCAGGACATTGCGGAACCTATCTGGGCGCCGCCCAGTGCGCCCTAAGCGCTGTAGCAGCGACGCCACGGTTCGCGGCGCGCCAATCTGAACGACACGGTCGAGGTCGCCCACGTCGATGCCGAGCTCAAGTGTTGACGTGGAGACGATCACGCAATCTCGCGCCTCCTTGAATGCCTGCTCCGCGCGGTGCCGCTCGTCACGCGCCAGCGAAGAGTGAGATACGAACGTCGCGACGCCAAGCCGACGAAGGCGAACTGCCAGCGCCTCGACAGTCCGACGGGAGTCCGCGAAGACCAGCCGCTTCTCGCCGCGGTGCAGGGCCGCCACCACGGTGGCTGCGTTGTCGATACTACCCACGTAGTCCAACTGCAGGTCAGGGGCGACGCCGGCCGAGGACGACGTTACTGTTGAGTTGACAACTACCCCAGGCGCGCGGTCTCGATTCGAACCCTGTAGCCAACTCAGCAGCGTATCGGGGTTGCCCACTGTCGCCGACAAGCCGACACGTTGCAGTGGCCGCCCGGCCAGCCGCGACAACCGCTCCAGCAGGGCGAGCAGGTGCCATCCCCGGTCGTCACCGGCGAAGGCATGCACCTCGTCGATCACCACTACGCGAAGCGAACTGAACAGCTCGCGATGTGGTACCCGCACCGATACCAGCATCGCTTCCAGCGACTCCGGTGTTGTCATCAGAAGGTCGACTGGGTCCTCAAGTAGCCGTCGACGCGCGCTCGCCCCCGTGTCGCCGTGCCAGAGCGCGGCGCGCCGCCCCAGCCAGGCGCAGTAGCCGGCCAGTCTGGGTTCGAGATCGTTGAGCAGGGCTCGCAGCGGGCAGACGTATAGCACCGAGAGCCCCGTCCACTCCTCCACCGCCATCCGTGAGAGCAACGGGAAGATCGCCGCCTCCGTCTTACCACCTGCCGTCGGCGCCAGCAGAAGAGCGTCGTCACCCCGCAGCAGCGGTGCCATCGCCTCGGTCTGCAGCCGACGCAGCGACCGCCAGCCCAGCGTGTTAACGAGGTGGTGTTGGATGGCGGGATGCAGCGCAGCCGCAGGGGCCGCCTCGCGGTTCAGAGGTCGATCCGCACGTCGTCCGGGCTCTGGGCGCCGGTCGAGACCAGCGCGTTGCGCTCCACCTCGGACAGCTCGTCTCGCTGTAGCGTCAGCCGGTAGTCCCTCCGGGGGTCGAAGTCGCCGAACTGGTCGACACGGTCGAGTACCTCCCCCACGAGCTTCTTGAGGAAAACCCGAGGCGCCACGCCTGCGCGACCACCGAGGGAGCCAGTAACCGCGTGGGCGAGCACCGCGAGGTAGGAGTCGTCGACCACGCGGCGCACCCGTTCGGGCTCCGTTGACCCATCGGCGTAGAGGTCGCGTACCCGGACCCCCAATGTCACGAGCGCCTCCTCGTCGAAGCCGGGGAGCCGGATCTGGACAGCTCGGGGATTGTCGAAGCGCGGGTCAAGCGAGAGATCAGTCGCCAACCGCTGAGCCAGCGGTGGGAGCCTGCTAACCCCGCTCGGGCCGTCGAACAAGGCCGGAGTGCCGGTCACGACCAGGAACAACCCCGGGAAGCGGCCGGCGTCGACCTCGTCGATGAGTTGGCGCAACGCGTTGAGCGCCTTATCTCGGGTGTCGCCCCTGACGCGCTGGAGAGTTTCCACCTCGTCGAGAACGACGAACAGCCCCGGGTGCCCGGCGTCCCGAAGCACGGTCAGCAATCCCTGCAGGAATCCGAGTGCACCGAAGTGATCGAGCTCCCCGCGCACCCCCGCGGCGCGCTTCGTAGCGGCGGCGACGTGGGGCTGGCCCCCGAGCCACGCGACCAGCCCTTCGGCCAGCCCGACGTCACCCGCGATCTGCAGCCGTCGGTAGCCCCGCAACACCTGAGCAAAAACCGGCGTGCGGCTCGAAACCTGCGCCAGGCGGCGCTCCAGAAGCGTGTCCACGGCCTCCCCATCCGCCTCTCCCCCGCCGAGCCGCTCGATGTCTGACTCCAGCGTGTAGAACCAGGCGTCGAGCACCGGGCGGAGCGCACTCGGCGGGAAACTCGCCGTCCGCAAGCTCTCGGTTATGCGTCGATACACCGTTTCCAAGCGATGGAGCGGCGTCTCAGCTTCGCTGATCTGCACCTCGGCAGCGGCCATGCCCTGCCGGAGCGCCCGCTCGGCGATCCACCGCGTGAAGAAGGTCTTGCCGGAGCCGTACTCGCCGCGCACGGCCTTGAAGACAGCTCCTCCACCCGCGATTGACTCCAGGTCGCGGTCGATCGCTGCCACGAAACGCTCCAAGCCCACCGCCAGCAGGTCGAGCCCGTTGGCCGGCACCGTCCCACGCCGCAGCGCATCGATGACCTCGCGACGGCGCCGGGGCGAGACCTCAGGGATCACCCTGACTGCGCGAACTGTTCACGCAGCAGCGCCTCGCTGAGGACAAGAGTGGAGCCATCGACGTCGATGGTGAGCACCGGATACCCCTCGACGTTGAGCATGCGCTGAAGCTGCGCAATCGCACCGCGCAGGCGTCCTATGGGTTCCGCCAGCGCAATTGCGGCGGCTTCCGGCGCGAGCCGCTGGCCGGCAGCCTCCGCCAACGCGGCGACCAGTGACTCCACCCGGTCGTCGGGGAGCGCCGCTCGCCCAGCGAGCCTGCGCTGCTCGCGGTAAGTCGAGGATCCCACTACTGCCGCCGCCAGCCGAGCTCCGGGTGAGGAGGCCACGGCGCCTGTTCGGGACAGCTCAGCGAACAAGGGCAGCTCGTCGCTTGCTGAGCGTCCGCCCGGCACGATGGTGCCCTCGAACGCGGGCGGGGCGACATGCACTGGCGACCACCACCACGCCGGCTCCTGCGGTGGCGCCAGCTGCAATGAGAGGTCCGGCGGCACGCCCTGGACCAAAATGCAGACCGGCACGATCACCTCGGCGGGGCTTGCGCCACCATGGTACCCGGCCTTGAGCGGCCCATAACGGAGGTCCTCATCTACGGCCAGCACCGCCGCTCCCCCGGCCGCCAGCACCCGTCGACCGCTGACCAAGACCTCATCCTCCTCTGCCGGGGGCATCACCCCGCGGGAACGACCGCTCGACAGCTCAATTGCTGGGCGCTGCGTACCCATTCGCCGCTCAATGACGTGACCGTGGTCGGCGGTCAGGACTACCGTGCGCCCCGCCACCCGCGCCCGCTCCAGTAGAGGTCGCAGATGGCGAACGGCGTCTATTCCCCAAGCCGTGCCACCCGGATCCGAGCGGTCAAGCGCGTCGTCAATCGCGTTGAGCACGCATGCCACCAGCGGTCGACCGACCACATCGTCGAGAGCGGCGGCGACGTCGGGGGCCAGCGCCTGCCCGGGAGGCGACACCTCGATCGGCTTCTTGTGGAAGAGCGCCGCCCCCAGCATCCCGGAGCTGCGCGTCAGACGCTCGAAGCCGCTCAACTCGGCAGCTTGTGCCCCCCTGGTCAGTTCACCGCAGAGCAACGATGTTCGGCTGTAGCTGGTCAGCGTCGGAAGAACCGCGAGGGCCACGCCGCGGCGGCTTTTCCCAGCGACGAGCGCCTCGACCCAGCCGTCAGCAGCGCGGCTTGTCACGCTCGCCATCACCTCGGTGGCTACTGCCGCACTCATCCCATCGAGAACTAGGAGCAGCACGGGCATGCGCCTTGCCAGGGGGATCACGGTTTGATGCAGCACGTCCTCGACACCAAGGAGTCCCGCACCCTCGGCGCGAGTGTCGTCGGCGAGCGCGGTGGCGAAGGCGCGATCGTGCGCCCGGCGCCGGTTATGCACAACGGAGAGCACCGCGTTGAGGGCACCGGCGAGGTCGGCGTCACCCACGCCGGAGGCGGCGTCGCTGACGGCGGCGTCGACCCAGGCATCGACGTCGCGGTGGCGATCTACCAAGGCAGCGAGCGTGCGCCCCGCGGCGCCCGCGGGCAGCGAGAGCCAGCGGACCAGCCGGACGGCACCTCGGAAAGCGTCGACGCGGTGATCACCCTCGGCGAGGTGATGGTCCACAACCGCAGTCCAGGCCAGTTCGACCTTCTCGCAGGAGTCCTCCGGCACGGCGGGTGCGTCGACGTCCCGCGTCGCCGTGGCGTCAGCCCCGGCAACGGCAAAGCGCATCACAGCGGCCAAGCGCCCCAGGCGGTTGGTGAGACCGGCGGGCAGCAACCGTGACCGCTCCGCAAGACTGCCGGCACGGAGATCGCGTAGGAGTGCGTCCGCACGGGCGACGAGATGTTCCCCGATCTGCTTCCCGACTCGGTCGAGCAGTAGGCCGCTCACCAGGTTGGTCGCTTCCCGGCTCCAGACCCGCACCGCGCCCCCACTCGGCGGGACGCCGCCGAGGCGGACCTCAAGTCGAGCCATACCTTCACGCCCCAGTTGCAGAGCCTCAGACGTGACTTCCTCGTCCTGTGGGCTGAGGAGCTCGACCACCAAGCCCAGAGGAACCACGTCCGCAGTGAGCCCGCCGGCCAATAGTGCCCCCACCGGCGCCCCGGCAGCTCCCAGCAATCCCGCCATCCACTCCAACACGGCGTCGGTCAGGGCGTCGCCACCGCAGGCACGCAGCGCGGCCACACGCGCGGATGCGTCGGCGGTGATCGTCCAGCTCAGCACCGTTGTGCCATCGATGACGGCACCGGGCTCGGCCAGTCTCAGGTGCGCCCGTGCCGCAGCGGCGAGCGCGTGGCCGCGAGTCAGGACCCCGCCCGCGGCGGGGGGCCAACCGATCCCCGAAGGCGTGGCGGCCAGCAGCCCGCTGGCTAGGTCCCGATTCCCCGGCGCAGTGAAGAGGAGCGGATCAATGCCGTCCGCTTGGAAGCGGTGGCGCACCGCGTCCCAGGGATCGGGCGTACGCAGCCGGTGCCAGACGAGGTGAGTGAGGATACCGGCGCCGAGGTCGACTTCGTCACGATCAGTCAGGATCACCAACCAGCGCATCGGATCGCGCTCGAGGAGGGCCTCACGCACGGCCAGGGCCGAGGGGCAGGCGACCACAAGGACTTGTGCGCCGTCGTAGTCGAACCGCGGGGCGTCGGTCCAAACAGGCCTGGCACGGACGCCCAGCGCACCGCCGTGGTAGCCCTTGTTCCGCGCTTGGTCCAGCAGGGCGCGGATGACGCCCACGGTCGCTGCCGTGGTGGAGGTTGGAGCCGCAGTGCTGGTCATCGCGACGTGTCGTCGACTCGCCAGTCGACCACCACATCGGCATCTGGATGCTCGTCGAGAAACGCCCCCAGCGCCATCAGAGTATCCGTCGCGTCCTCACCTGCACGGCGCCGGCGGGCTCCATGGGCGCCTGCGGGTGGAGACGGGGGCACTGGGGAGTGTGGTACCGCTGCGATGCCGTCAGCGACCCACTCAAATGCGGCCGCTTCGCAGCGAGTCAGTGCGTCGCCAAGCCGCACGGCGATCTCGTCGGCGCGCAATGCCTCGCGCAAGGAGTCGAGGATGGCCCGCGCCTGCCTAGATCGCTGTTCGTCTCCACCCTCGGCGGCTTGAAGCGGAGCCATGCGCTCCCAGTGGAAGGCGCGCAGCGCACGGCCGACGTCGTCAGCGCTACTCGCCGACGCGGCAACCGCCTCCTCGGTGGCTGGCAGCACCGCCGATGCCAGCGCGCCGATGAACTGCACCCGGTCGCTAGTTTGCGCGAGGGTCTCGATGAGCGCTGCCGCCGCTCGGGCGCTTGCCAACCGACCCACCGTCGCGTCGACGTTCAGGCGTCGGTACGCCGATTCCAGCTGGAGCACAAGAGCGACAGCCGGGGACGACCAGCGACCCACCACTCCACGGAGCTCGTCGATCAGCGTAGCGACGCCAGCGGCGGTCAGATATCGGTTGGCGGTCACCCCGAACAGTTGCGCTGCGCGGGTCACGGCACGGTCCCAGTCCGCCGGCGCAGGGAGCGCCTCCGGCCGCAGCTCCATCTCGCCGCGGAGCTGCCCGGGCCTGGGCGTCGGGATCGAGGATCCGTGCAGGTACCAGGCGCGCTGGCGTAGCGCCCCCCACGCCAGAATGACAAGGTCCTGCACCTCAAGACGCAGCCCCATCGCCGGTCGGATGGCCTCCATCCAGGCGCGCACACGCTCGACTCGCACCGGGTCGTGCGGACCCAGGCCATCGCGGGTCAAGGCACGCTCGAACTCGGCGCCCCAGGGGCTGAAGCGGTCGTCGCCGAACAGGTAGTGGGTCTCAGTAGCGGTTCCCACTCCCAGTGGCGATGCCACGCGCCGAACTGCAGGCCGATCACTCGGCTCCATGAAGACGCGGCCATCGGGGTCCGCAACAGCCCTCTCGACTAGGGCGTATGTTGTCACCAGCTCACGGGTGGTGACCTCCTGACGCGTGGGCTCAAACCGGGGATGCCCCGGAGAGCTGGAGGAGAAGGCTCGGTCCACCAGGTCAGCGAACGCCGCGGCAAGGTCGACCCCAACGGGAAGGGCAGCGTCGAACCCGGGATCGAGCGAGATCAGGACCCGGTCGTGTCCGGGATCGTCGACCACGGTGCCCCCGGTCGGGGCGGTAGCCCCGTACGCCTCCTGGAGGGCGCGCCGAACACGCTCGCGGAGATTGGCTCGCTGTGACTCGAGGATGGCCCGCGCCGCACTCCTATCACCCTCGGACAGGTGGTCACTGTTGGTGGTCCAGCGTTCACCCGTCCCTCCCAGAAGCCATTCCAACAGGACGAGGCGGCTGACCTCCGTCATCCGTTCCTGGGTCAAGAACCGCGGCAGCCACACCACAGTGGAAGAACGAAGGCCAGCGTCGCGCAGGCGATCCAGCCGAGCCAGGTCGTCGCCAGCAGAGTGACCAGGATCGTCGAATGGGTGGTCGACGACAAAGCGCCAAGTGCCGGGATGGGCACGGAAGTGCTCCTCTGTCAGCCAGCCGGCGTCGCGGACATTGCCGAAGACCAGATCGACCTCACGCCGCGACCCACGCCAGACTATGGGATGAGCGATGGCGCCGAACATGTCCGCTTCGGTAGCGGCGACACCGACCGCCTCGCGCACCAGCTGCTTGACCAGCTCCCGACGCCGCCCCTCATTGTCCTCGCCCCGGACGCGTTCGACCACCGACTCGTAGTTGACATCAGCGAGCCGAACCCCGATCACAGGGTTGCGCGGATCGTCGCCGATGTGGATCTCGGGTATGGTCCCCGCCCACTCCCGCACCTTCCCGAGAACGATGGCAGCCTCGTGGCCTTGGAGCGGGGAGACGATGGAGCCGTGATTGAGCGAGGCGAGCCGACCCGCGGTCAGCTGCTTCAGCGCCGGTACATCGGGTGCGACGGCCGATAGGAGCAGCGTCTTCGCCAAACGGTCATCGGCTTGGAAGCCAGCAGGTGCGCTCTCGGGATTGGCGCGTAAGTCGGCTTCATTCACCGCGTGGGTCTTCATGAGCAGAGGACGCAGCTTGTCGTGGTACAGCACGCTGGCGGCACGGAAGCGAGCGGCGGCCTCAGCATCGAGCGCATCTCGCCCGTCCACGAGATGAGAGAAGGCGTCACCCACGGGAATGAGGTCGTCGACGGTTAGTGTGTCGCGCCGCTCCACGAGCATCTGCTGCATCACCTTGAGGGCGGTGCGCTCACGCTGCATGACGCCGGCTAATGCTCGGAGAGTGGAGACAAGCGCGGGAGAGAACGGGTAGGTCAGCCGGAACGCCGCCTCGTCGGCCCCGCGGTGCTGGTCGTCAGTGTTAACTCCGTCGAGTAGAACATCCCATATCTGAGGCTGCCGGTCGAGCCGGGCGAAGGCGTCGGCGATCACCTGTTGTGCGGCCTCGTCCCGCGGGCGGAGAAGACGCTGAGAGGCGACGTACGGCAGGTTGTCGTCCCCGAGAACGATGGTGCTAAATCGCCCCTCCTGGTGGCGGAAGGCTCGGTCGAGTGCATCCTGCTCCGCCCCTGACGCCCCCGACCCGGCAAACCAGCGGCGCAGGTCCATCTGCCGGGCAACAAACGAGACCAGCGGGATGGCGCGATTGCCGCTCGACGACTCAACAAGCGTCGTGAGCTTCTGGGACTCGCGCCGGAAGAATTCGCGGTCGAGCACCGAGAAGGCGAGCCATAGGACCAGCTCGTCGAGGAGAAGGACGACCGCGTCGTAGCCCAATCCCTTGGCGTGCTCAGCGATGCAGGCCAGTCCGTTGTCCAGGTCGACGTAGGCAGCCTGTGCGGTGTACGCGGAGAAGAAGTGGCCCGCGAGGGTCGTAACCAGCTCTTGCCGAACGCTGGCGTCAGGGCTCGCTGCCCGCGCGCCGTCGTACCGGGCCGCGTCCCAGGTGCCGGCGCCGAGCAGACCGGACCATGCGTCGGCACCGCTCGAGGCATCGTTCAGCTCGAGGAAGAACTCGTCGTTACCGAGGCGCTGGCGGAGGCCTTCGGCGTCCCGCAGGATGGCGTCTGACTGGTGCACCGCCGGCAGTGGTGCGTCTGGGTGGAGCGCGCGGATCTGGCGGACGTAGCCGCCCAGGATGGCTGCCTCCAGTGACTCGGCCCCCAGCAGGTGATAGGCGAGGGGGAGGATGCGCCTGTCGCGCAAGGCAGGGTCGTGGCGCGCCACGGTGGGCTGGAGTGCGCTGATGGCCCGTGCTCCTGGCTGCTGCTCCAACAGTGCGTACAGCACCGCCATGAAGTGGCTCTTGCCAGAACCGAAGGAGCCGGAGAGAAAGGCGCCACGGCTCTGATGTCCGGCTAGAGCAGCGGTGACGAGGTCGAGCGCCTGGTCAAAGGCCTGAGCTAGCCCGTCGGTGACCACATAGTCGCGCAGCGTCTGGGCCATGCGCTCGGGGCTCACCCCGCTCGTCAGTCGCAGCACGTAGTCCTCGGCACCCGCGCGCTCGGGGATGGTGATGACGTCGCGTAGGAGGGTCGTCAACGGGTGGCTCCGATGATGCGGGGGCGGCGACCGCGGCGGGCGACGTCCGGTCGCCACTCCGCGAGCTGAGGGATCGTACAGCCGACCTGGGCCGCGCGCGAGGCTAACAGCTGCTGGCAGAAGGCGGAGAGGTCGACACCCATCGTGGCGTCGACGCCGCCGTGCCACTGATCGACCCAGGGTTGCAGCTCAGCGAGGCCTGCGACCAGGGGAACGAGTCGCTCGTCGGCCCAGCCCTCGGCCTCGCGCTGCTCAATGACGATGTTGAGAGCAAGTGACCGCTGGGCGTGATCCCAACCGGCCCAGCCCAGCAGCGGTGTCGGGTCGGTGTCGCGGCTGGCGCCCGGATAGAGGATGAAGCGCTCCTTGGGCACGTCGAGCTTGCCGCGTGCCTGCCAAGAGCGCGTCTGCCGGAAGTCCGCAGGCGCGTATTGCGGCGGGACAGCGATAGGGCCGACCACCTCGCCGGCGTCTTCGCGCCGCTGCAGCGTCCAGGTCTGCTCCCACGCCTCGCGCTTGCGCAGGCCGGAGCCGGTATAGCGGAACGCGGCCAGATAGGGCACGGCCTCGTCGGCGACCAGGCGCGTGAGTGACTGCTCTGGAGGAACATCGGGTCGGCCTTCCCACAGCGAGAGGACTCTGACGAGGTCGGGGTCACGGGCGACCTGGTCCGCGAGCTGGCCGATGCTCCGCGGTGCAGGGCGACCTTGCCTGTCAAACCAGAAACGACGATCTTCGAGGTGATCGAGCAGCCAGTCGTGGAGCGCGGCGGTCTCGCGCTTCTCCCACGACTCGGCGGCCCAGCGGCGCTTGTACTCTGGCTTCTCCAGAAGCCGGATGCTTGGGTTCGAGGTGATTTGGTCGATACGGCGCTGGACCACCTCGCGGTATCCCGTTGCCCAGTGGGCCGGAAGCTCACTGACAGGCGTCGAGCCGTGCCGGGAAAACCAGGTTGTCTCCTCTCCCCCGGCCGCCACCGCGCGCGCTAGCTCGATCTCAAACGCTCGTTCCCCAAGGGCAATTTCGGGGACATCTTCCCCGCGGTACGTCAGATCCTCGTCGAGGAAGCCAAATAGGCGGTAGACCTCCCAGTCGAGCTCCTCTTGGAGCGCAATCATCCAAGAAAGGATCCGGTCATGGTCTGCGTGTGCGACCTCGAGGCGGTGCAGGGAGGGGATGGCATCACCAGAGCACGCGACAGACGGTAGAACGGCAGCGAGTTCCTGCGCAAGGCCATCCAGAATCCGCGCACGACCGAGGGGCAAGGTCTCTGGAAGGGGGAATCCCAGGAGAGTGGTGCCCGTGAACTCGTACGTGTCCCTCCATGCCTCGCCGCGGGCCGCATACCCGGCATCCACCCGCGCTCCACCGCCTTCGCCCTTGTTATGGCTCTTCTGTTTCAGCCAAAAGCATGCTATCGACGAGTTGAGGACTCCAAGCAAGGCCAGGTGCTGATCCTCCGAGGCGCCCTCTGGCAGCTTGATCACCGGCGCCGACCGGTTAAACACTTCGTTGCACCGGCGCAGTACGAAGTGGTTGTGGGTAGCGACGAAGGCGAAGGACAATGTCAGGCGACTAACTCCCGCGTCCTTCGGTAGCTGATGCCACTCAAACCACTTACGCCCAGAGCTCACGTACGACTCGCCGCTGAAAGTAGCTCGCGCTCCTAGGGTGGACCTCAGACGCCAGAGGAACTGCTCAGCTTGTACGCCCAGCGAAGGCAGAGCAACCAGCTCGTGGGCGGCGTCGTACGGAAAGATCGCCCTCTCAGCCACGGCCTCCGCCGTCCAGTCGCGGACACCCTCTCCACGGACGGCAGCTGGACCAAAGTCAGCTGGCATGCAGAGTGCTTCGATCACCCTCGCCGGCTGGAAGAATGCCTCGTCAGCATGCGAGTCGGCGAAGAACCCAATGCGGCGAGTCAGGGACCCGAGGCGGTCTGGAGCCTCGGTTAGCTTCCCGAGTACCTCCCTCGCTCCGCCGCCTGTTAGTGTCCACGGATGCCTGGCGAGGATAGTTCGGTCAAGCTCGGATACGGTTATCCAGAGCGAGTCATACCCCGGGGAGTCCACGTGTTCAACGATGGAGCGCCAGACGACGCCCTCGGCTGGATGCTTCGGGCGCCCCGGCTCCCCACGCACACCAAGCACGGCGCGCACCGAGATTCCCACGGGGCGCTGGTTGCGACCCACAATGATGACCGTCGGAGTCCCGTGCCCTGGAATGTAGGCGCCCGACGTATCCACGACCAGCCGGAGGTCCTTGTTAACCAGAAACTCCTCAATGAGCCTGGAACCAAACTGACGCCTCATGAAAGAGTTACTCGTGATCTGTCCTACCCACCCTGCTGGCCGGCCATTGCCTCCTGCGGCAGCCAAACCGAAGCATCGCTCCATGAAGGGCACGGTCAGCGCGTAGGTGCCCTTGCAGCTCGTGTAGCGCTCCCGATAGGCCGCGTTGAGCGACTTGTCCTTGACCGTGATGTACGGCGGGTTGCCCAGAACTGCGTCGTAGCTGCCTGGTCGCAAGATCCGCCGCAGTAGCTCGAGGTCCTCCGTGGCGTACGCGAAGCCCAAGAGTGCCTCGTCAGGCTCCGAGGCATCGTGCACCTCGAGATGCAACTGCTCGGTGCCATGCAGGAGCGAGTCCCCCACGGCGAGATTAAGGCGAAATGCTGGCGCCTCCGCCAATCGCCTCAGGCCGCACGCCTGCAGCGCCGCAATCACCAGCCGGAAGCGGGCAATCGCCACCGCGAACGGGTTGAGGTCAACTCCGTGGATCGCGTCCAGGGCCATCTGCACGCGCGCCTGCGCGTCAAGTGCCGGCGCTCTGCGGTCCCAACGGTCGAGTAGGCGCGCGAAGGCGCTGAGCAAGAAGTGCCCCGACCCGCAGGTCGGATCGATGAGCCTGAATCCTTCGAGCGACCTCTCGCGCAGGGCCGGCTCCAGGGTCTGGTCGAGGATGAAGTCCACAACGAACTGCGGGGTTTGGAGCAACGCGTAGGTCTCGCGGGCATGCTTGGACAGGTCCTGGTATAGGTCGCCGAGGAACCGCGTCGACAGCTCGGGATCCCTGAGGTCGTGGATGAGCACGCCGTCCTCGCCGCGCTCACGCCAGAGCGCGATCAGCGCCGACGCAGCGTCGCCGGACGGCGAGACCAGGTCCAACGCAGCATGTGAGTCCACGAGTGCTGCCGTCGCTTGCAGTCCGCGCAGGTGGGCGATCGCGTCCTCCAACCATTCTCGGTCGGTGGCCTCCGGGTGAGCGCGGAAGAAGGCCAGCTGGGCGTCTAGAGCCTCCTGGCGGCGCGCCTCCGGGCCGGCGATCCAGACCGGGTCCACGAGCGCGTTGTCCTCGCAGAAGCGCACGAAAACCGTGGCCAGCACCCAGGCCACCGCGGCCTGGGTCACTCGGTCGTCGCGCCACGCTTGCCACGTCGCCGCCGTCCGCCTCCTCGCCAGCGCCTCGTTATGCTCAGCGTGCCACCGTCCGGCCACCTCCGCGCTCGACTCGACCCGCGTTCGTAGGTCCTCCTCCAGCACCAGGACGTGACGCTGCAATGCTGTTGTCAGCGCAAGCGTTGCCGTCATGCGGCGACCCCCTCCGCACCGGGTTCGGGGCTGAGCCAGACGGCGTCGAGGCGAAGGAACTGCCCAGGAGCAGCCAACGGAAGGGGTCGGCCGTCGATCACCGCCCCCTGAGCGCCGGCGAGCTGGGGCACCAGCGCCCACACCGCCGTCGGGCGCCCTGCTGAAAGGTCGGTCCACCGCGCCAAAATGCTCAAATGACCGTAGCGGGCCAGCGGGGCGAGATCGGTGAGCAGCAGCGGTCGCTCGCGATCTCGTGCCTCGGTCGCCGCGCCGTCCAACGTCGCCTCCAACCGTGGGAGGCTGCGCCGGACTAGCGCCCTGAGGCCTTGAGCATCGCGGCTACCCTCCGTGGCGGAGTCGGAGGCAAGCACCAGCGCCCAAGCTAGGTTCGCCTCCCTAGCCGTGTCACGCATCCCCTTGAGAAGGACCTCGGTCACGTCGATAATCCGGACGTCATGGCGGAGCAGGAGCAACTCAGTGGCGCGGTCGACGCGATCGGCTACAACTCCGAGAGCGAGAAAAGAACGCCGGTACAAGCTGTCAGCGAGGCGCTCCGCAACGTGACCGCGGACCTCCGAGCCCGCCGGAGCAGATACGACGTGGGTTACCTGACGGGAGGCCAGACCGCTTGTATCCACGACTGCCGCCGGGCCATGGTAGTGCCGCTGTGCTTCGTCGTACTCGAGGGCAAGACCGGCTTCCAGCAAAAGTGCGTCGAGCCGCGGGCGATCGGGTAGCTGAGCGAGCACCGGGAAGCGGGCCCTGACCCGGCCGCGGACCTCCTGGGCGGTCACGGGCTGAGCGCCAAGCCCGGCCAGCGCCAGCCGGACGGCAGCCTGCGGGGAGAGCTCACGTGAGTGCAGCTCCCCCCGGCCGGAGACCGCAGCCGTCCTGGAGAGGGCGGCGGCAAGCCGGACAAGCCGAGCGTCGTCGATCCGCTGCATGGCAGTGCCGTCGCCACGGAGTAGCTCTGCGGCCCGTGCCTCGGGGACGACCAAGTCGTGCGGGGTCGGAGCAACGAGCTCCTCGGCGCGTTGCGCCGCGGAATCGGCAGCGTCGAGTAGCGCCGATTCGGTCGCAAGCATCGCCATCTGCCCGTCGCGCCCACGTCGGAATTCGAGCGTGCCAGAGCCGCCCCCCTGGCGCTGCCCCAGGGCGACCCCAACCAGCGACGCTAGCGCGCGGCGCGCCTGCGCATCGGCCGCGACATCTCGTCCCATCGGCAGCGTGGCGGCGACAGCGTCGACCAACTCGCTGACCGCGGCCACACCGCCAAGACGCTCGAGCGCATCCAGCGCCGCCGCACTCACGCGGCTCAGCTCGGCTCGGCAGGCATCGTCGTTCAACCATGCGTCGCGGAGGCTAGCGATCAATCGCGCTGCCCGGGAGCGCGGGGTCCCCAACGCCGCCGCCAGCTGGCCTGGCGTCGCAAAAGGTGGTAGGCCTTGGTCAAGCCCGAGGAGGAGGCGGGCGGCGCGGCGCTGCGATCTGTCGGCCTGCGCCGCCAGCGCCATGGCTGTCAGCGGCGCATCGAGCACGTTCTCGGCGGCGTCGATACCGACCGACCGAGCGGCGTCCACTGTCGTGAAACGGTCTCGCCACAGCCGTGCCCGATCTCTGATCTCGCGTCGCGTCGCGTCAGCCACGCCCTTGATGACGGTCAAGCGCCCTGGATCGAGGGCGGCAAGATCACCTGCGGTCTCGACCGCAAGTGGTTCGAGGGCGGAGATTGCCCGGGCGGACAGGCCTGCCTCGGCCAGGCGGGTCTGCGGGCTGGCGGCCACCGCCCGCGCCCGTCGGGCGTCCGCATCCTCGCCCGGGCGGGACACTCGGGTGAACACGGCGCGCCACGTCGCGAGCATCTCTGTCGCGGTGTCATGCCGGGCGGCGGCGTCGCGCGCAAGCGCCTGGCGGAAGAAGGGCACCAGCTGGGCCGCGACGGAGGAATCAAACTGAGCCGGCTCGACGGTTGCCTCCTCTGTCGTCAGGAGAGGGTGCGACAGCCCATCACCGAATACCGGCGGCCGTCCAGTTGCCATCTCGAAGAGGACGACGGCCACCGCGTAACGCTCGGCAGAGGAGTCGTAGCGACCGCGCCCGGGAGCCTCCAAAAAGGGGTCGAGATAGGGCGGCGTGCCCGCCGTTACTGAGTCGGCGGCAGCGCGAGCCAGCGAGAAATCTAACAGCACCAGGTGCTTTGTACGATCGCCTCGGCCTTCTAGAACGCCGAGATTGGCTGGCTTGATGTCGCGATGGTTAATCCCCGCCTTGTCGAGCGCCACCATAGCTTCAAGCAGGTCGATCCCCCACCGCTCGAGGAGGTCGAGGGAGAGGCGCGGACGCGCCCGCAGAGCGTCAGCCAGGGTCTCATCGCCGGCGTTGCTGAGGAGGAGGCAGGCTCGTCCGCCCACTTCTAGTTCCTCTACCAGAGTGACCAGCCGGGGATGCTGGAGTACACGAAGGACGGCGGCCTCGTCACCGAGTCGGCCGCCGGCGGCTTCGTTGAGGGCCACCTTGAGGACCCGTCGCACCTCGCCGCCAGCCTCAGCCTGAAGGTCGGCGACAAGGAGGCCGACCGCGGTCGAGCCTTTTCCCAGCCTCCGCTCCAGCCGAAATCGCCCATCGAGGACAACGCCCGCGACCGCGTCGAGAGGGTCGACCACCTCAACTGGTACCTGAACTGCCGCCTCCGCCACGGCCAGCAGCTCGAGAAACCGGCCCACGTCGCTCAGCCGTCCGGTGACCGTTGGACGTGTGGCCTCGAGGACCAGGGTGCGCAGCGCCGATTGAACCTGAGGGAGGTCTGCAGCGAGGTCAAGGCCCCCATCGTTCTGCAACCGACTGCGGAGTGTGGCTCGATCGGGGGCGGCAGGGCGCCCGGCCACCACGTAGTAGGCGAGCGCACCGAGGGCGAACACGTCGAGACGCACCCGGTCGGCGTCCGCGGACCACACTCCCTCGGGGGCTTCGAAGGCCTCGACCAGCGCCCGGCCCGTGTCGGTGCCCCGATCCGGCCCATCCTCAGCCGCGGCACGACGCGCCGCCTCCGTGTTCTCGCCGCTCTGGGAGGTGGCCAGCCCGGTCAGCCGAACACCTCCAACGGTGCCGGCCGCCTGCCAGTCGCCGATGAGCACTCTGACCGAGCCGTCGTCGAGTTCCCGGACTTGGACTGCGGCCGGGCACAGCCCCCGGTGGACGACCTGGTGACGATGCGCGTACGCCACTCCCTCGGCGATCTGGCGCAGGAGTGAGAGCTGCATCTCCATGGGGATGCCATCCGGGTGTTGCGCGAGCCAGAGGTCGAGGCGCTGGAAGCGCTCGTCAGCCGTGAACACAAGGCCAACGCCGAGCTCATCCTCGACCAGGTCCCGCGGGCGTAGGAGGCTGTCGTGGGCGAGCCGGGCCGTGAGTCGGTACTCGTGCTGCACCACCCGCCGCGAGCGGGTGACGACCTCGGCAGCGGAGCCAGGTGGCGTGATGAAGAACCGGATGCGTGCCCGATCGGTCATCACCACGCGGTGGCAGGCCGGCCAGTCCTGGTAGCCATCGCCGTCGGCCAGCGGCTCGTCATCGAGGACCCAGGAGCCCACCTCGTGCTGGCGCCGCTGCACGAGGCCGATGCGCCCGAGCAAGGTCACGACGGTTCGCTCTATCTCCGGGCTGACGGAGCGATTCGGCAGGCCCGGCTCGAGGATCCGCTCGCTAATCCCGGGAAGGCCGGCGGGGCGCTCGCTCCCGTCGGGGCAGAAGAGGTCGACGCGCGACCCCGGCGGCAGCAAGCATCGGAACTCGGGATGGTGGAGGTAGACGGCCTCCTGAACGAACGGCAGGTGGTCTCGTGGATCGATAAACCCCCTGCCACCTTCCCGGGCCCAGCGGAGCAGTTCGTCGCGCAGCCGAGAGGCGAGGCGCTGCGCCTTGCGACGGGCCAGTTTCAGAGCCGAGTCCTCAGGGCGGTGGCCTTCGCGGAGCCAGGTTAGGTCGTCCCCTCGCAGAGTGCCCGAGTAGTACTTGAGCTCGATGAGATGAAGTCGACGCCGGCCGAGGAGGAGAAGGTCGACCTCCTGCCATTTGCCCTGGCCGTCCCGGAACTCCACGTTCGACCAGGCCCGGAACGGGGCTACGTCGGGCATCAGAGCTCGGAGCTGGCTGAGCCCCTCCGCCTCGTGCGAATAGGGTGACGGGGTCACCTCGACCCAACGCGCAGTCGGAGTCGTCGGCTCAGGGCTCATCGAGGCGGCCTCAGGTCCTCTGGAGACGACACAGGCGCCATTTTCGCGTACCGCGACGGTGGTTGGGGCGATCTGGACTGTTCTAAACGACAGTGGGGGCTCCGTCTGGCTCAACCCAGTCGAGCCGGAATCTGTACGTTCTCCGCGCCCACCGCCTCCACGAGCGCCTGTGGGAGCTCCTCCTCGCGCTCGCCGAAGGGGCGCATCTCACCCTCTGGCTGATCCTCCACGCCGAGGGCCCAGCCTCGCTCAGTCGCGCCGTCTCGTGGGCTGCGACCTCCAGTGGCACCCCCCACCTCCCCGCCACAGCCAGCGCCGCGAGCCACGGGAGTGGCGGCCTCGAGCAGCGCCAGCGCTCACCTCCTGAGGTCAGACGCCACTGACATTTCAGCGCGGCTTTCCACTGACGTCATCCTGCGGTTTCCACTGACATTTCAGTGAGGGTTTACATCCAGGGCGCGTCGGTCGGTGGTGAGGTGCAAGACCCGGGGGACGGCCAGCCGCACTCCCACCCAGCGCAGCACCCTCATCTCGATGGGGACGGCTGCCGTTGGTGGACGACCAGGATCAGCCCGGCG
>PLTL01000400.1 GCA_003164475.1 Candidatus Dormiibacterota bacterium
GGGGTGACCATCGTCTTCATGTTCGTCGCCAACACCTACGCCACCGCCCTGCTAGCGATGGATCGGCAACGGACCTTCGCCTGGATCGTCGGCTCGGGGATGGTGATCAACGCGGTGCTGAACGCGGTCCTCATCCCCGTCTTCGAGCGGCTCAGCCCGGGCAGCGGGTATCTGGTCACCAGCGCCAGCACCGCCGTTACTGAGATGGCCCTGGTGGTCATCGGCCTGATCGCGCTCCGCCGTTTCGGCGTCAGCATCCCGGTGCTGCGGCTGACCTGGCGGATCGTCCCGGCGGCCGTGCTGATGGGCGGCTTCCTGCTCGTCGTCCATCCCGAGGGCCGTGTCGCTACCGTGGGTTTCACGCTGGTGGCCGGCGCCATCTACCTGCTCGCACTCTGGGTTCTCCGGGTCGCCGACTCCGAGGAGCGACAGATCATCCGGCGCGCCCTGCGCAGAGCCTGAAGTGGTACAAGGTCCCGGAGATGGCGAGATCATCGGCCCGCCCGCAGCGCATCCGGGGCCGCCGCCGCGCGTGGACAACCAAGGCGCGGCCTCGCGCGTGAGGGTGGCGACGCCGGCGGAGATCGACCGGTGGGACGAACTGGTGAAGGCCAACCCGGATCGCGGCAACATGCTGCAGACGCGGGTGTGGGGCGAGTTCAAGCGCGCCTGGTGGTGGCGACCGGTGTACCTGTTTGAGGACGATCCCGCCGACCGCGTCGCGACCTTGTTCCTCCGGCGCCGGGTCCGCGGTCTGGGCTGGCTCTGGTATGCGCCCAAGGGCCCCGGTGTGACCTCCGCGGAGCAGTTGCGCCGGCTCCTGGCTGACCGTCACCTCTTCACGGACGCGTTCTGTATCCAGGTCGAGTCCGAGGCACCTGACACCGCCGACAACCGCGCCGCACTCGTGGCGATGGGGTTGCGCAAGGCCGCCGACGTCCAGGTCTCGCGGGCGACGATAGTCGTCGACATCGTTCCGGACGAAGCTGCAATTCTGAGCTCGTTCAAACCCAAGACCCGCTACAACATCAGGTTGGCCGGGCGGCGAGGGGTGACGGTGGATCCTGTACCTTGTACCGAGATCAACGTTGAGGTGCTGCACGGTCTGATGGCCCGGGCCTTCGAGCGGGCCGGACTTCCGCTCCGGCCTCTGACCTACTTCGCGGACTACTGGCGGCTCTTCGAGGCCAGCGGGCAGGGGCAACTCTTCCTGGCACAGCGAGACGGAGAGGTGCTCGCCGGGGCTTACGTGGTCTTCCTGGGCGAGAAGGCCTGGTACAAGGACGGGGGCTCGGTGGGTGACCGGGGCGAGCTGATGGCTCCCCACCTGCTCCAGTGGGAGGTCATGCGCTGGCTTCGCGCCCATGGGGTGCGCAGCTACGACCTCTTCGCGGTGCCCCGGTCCGACCAGGAGGCTGACGACAGCCCGCTCCACGGGCTTTGGCAGTTCAAGTCCGGTTTCTCCACGGACGTTCGACAGTTCGTCGGGACCTGGGATCTGGTGCTCGACGAGCGGCGTTACCGGCTCTGGAGACGCATCGGGGAGCCGGTGATGCGGCGGGTCCGCTGGCGGCTCCACGGCGACCTGTTCTACTGAGCCGTCCGCTACGAGATGACGACCGCCATGTTTCCGAAGGTCGCGAAGCTCGACTCGAAGGTGCTCTTGGGGATCCACCCGCTGCGGCCGCAGGGAAGCGAGTTGAGTACGTACACCTCGGTGGCACTGACTCCAATCACGGCGAGGGTGTGTTCATACCCCTGGCTCGGGTACGGCACAGTGACTCCGTCGGCGGCCTGGACATCGAAGGCGGTGGAGTACTGGAGGACGCAGTTGCTGGGATCGTCTTCCACCCAGGCCACGACGGGATGGCCCTGGCTGATGTACGCGTAGAGTTGACTGTCGGGAAGACCCGAACCGCTCCAGAGCACGTCGCCCCCCACGCTGCTAGCGACCCGAGCGATGTTGGGCGCATAGGTGCCGTACCCGTAATCGGTCGTCGACTCCTGATTGCCATCGGGGTCGCCCACGAATGACGTGAACGGGTCTCCGTTGGAGACCATTTCGCCGTTGTCCTCGAAGACGCTGGTCGGCGTCTGGTCGTTCTCCAGGCTGAACAGGTACTGCTGAGAGAGCTGAATGCCCTCGTGCTCGAGGGCCATGGCGAGATCGGCGGTCTCGCAGTACTCCGTCGCGTCACCGCCGAGCTGGAACTCGGGGGTGATGCCTGAGACGAGGCTGTCGCTGGGTTGGGGAGTCGGCTCGGGGGTCGGCGGAGGGGTCGGCGGCGGCGTCGGTGGCGGCGTCGGTGGAGGGGACGGTGGAGGTACGACGGTCGCCGTTGGAGTGGGCGCCGACGTCATGGTGGGCACCGGCGTCACGGTGGGTGCCTGCGTCGCCGCGGAAGCGGGTGCGGGTGTCCCGAGGGGCACCGCCGTCAGGGGACTCGGGGTCGAGCTGGCCGGTGAGCAGGCGGCCACTCCACAGATCAGGAGGGGAGGCAGCAGTCTGCCGAACCATCTCCCCGCCTGCCGTGACCCTCCCGCGGAGCCACGGGCTCCGCTGGGCTGAGTACTCCCTGCAGACATCGCCCGACCACCTTGCCTCGCTGCGGGCGCATCAACTAGCGGGATCGTGCACCCCGCGCCCGGCTGGCGCGGATTCTAGCATCGATCACGGACCGGCGATCGCAGAAGCGGCGGTCGGCGTGGCCACGTCGGTGGGCGGTGCCGACGCCGGCGTCGTGGCGGTGGAGGGGATGTCCAGCCCGCCTGGGGAGAAGTCCGTCCATGGCGTCTGCCAGTCGCCCTCGCCGTCGGAGTACGAGGCCTCCAGCACGCTGCCGACGACCTGGACCGGGTCGCCGACCTGGCTCCATGCGTAGTAGGTGACGGCGTTGGCGGTGCTCAGGTTGATG
>PLTL01000211.1 GCA_003164475.1 Candidatus Dormiibacterota bacterium
GCTGCCCCGGATGGACGAGCTGCCGGTCGAGGTCGACGCCACTCGCCACGCCCGCTACTGGGTCGAGGCCTTCAACGGGGTGGTGATGCGCATGGCTCTGCTCGCACTCGTCCTCGGCGCGGTGGACTGACGGCCATGCAGACAGACCTGCGCGGGCGCGACATGATCGACCTGCAGGAGTGGACCCTGGGCGAGATCGAGACCCTGCTCGACGTGGCTTTCACTCTGAAGCGGGAGCGCGCGCTGGGGATCCCCCATCCGCTCCTGCGCGACAAGGTGCTGGCCATGCTCTTCTTCTTCTCCTCGACCCGGACCCGGGCGTCCTTCGAGGCCGGAATGGCGCAGCTCGGAGGACATGCGCAGTTCATCGAATCCCGGACCACTCAGATCGCGCATGGCGACACGGCGAAGGAGATCGGGGAGATCCTCGGCCGCTACAACGACGGGATCGCGATCCGCAACGTGGACTGGGGCGTGGGCAACCGCTACATCCGGGACGTCGCCGAGGCGAGCCGCGTCCCGGTGCTCAATATGCAGTGCGAGGTCTACCACCCCCACCAGGCCCTGGCGGACCTGATGACGATCCTCGAGCGCTTCAAGGACCTCCGGGGCCGGACCGCCACGGTGAGCTGGGCGCACGATCCGACCTACCTGAAGCCGGTGAGTGCGCCGCAGAGCCTGGCGCTGCTGCTGCCGCGTTTCGGCATGAACGTGCGCCTGGTCCACCCGCCGGAGTTCGCTCTGATGCCCGAGATAGTCGAGCAGATGAAGGAGAACGCGCGGCGGGCCCATGTCGGCTTCGAGCTGATGGACGACTTCGAGGCCGGCTTCCGGGGTACCGACGTGGTGTATGCCAAGAGCTGGGGAGCGATGGTCACCACCTCGGACGAGGCCGAGGAGACCCGCCTCATCAACAAGTACCGGTCCTGGATGACCGACGAAGCCCACATGGCCACCGCGAGCGAGGATGCCATCTTCATGCACCCCCTGCCGGCGGCACGCAACGTCGAGGTGACCGACGGGGTCATCGACGGGCCCCACTCCGCGGTCTATGACCAGGCCGAGAACCGCCTCCACGGGCAGAAGGCCGTGATGGCCCTGACGATGCGATGAGCGCGGCCAGGGCCGAGCGAACCGCGGTGGTGGCGATCGGGGGCAACTCGCTGATCACCGACAAGGCACACCAATCGGTTGAGGACCAGAACCTCGCCGCCAAGGAGACCAGCCACCACATCGCGGCGATGGTGAAGGCGGGCTGGACGGTGGTCGTGAGTCATGGCAACGGCCCCCAGGTGGGCTTCATCCTCCGGCGCTCCGAGCTCGCTGCGCACGAGCTCCATGAGGTGCCGCTCGACGTGTGCGGGGCCGACTCCCAAGGCGCCATCGGCTACGAACTTCAGCAGAACCTCCACAACGAGTTTCTGGATCTGGGGATCGACCGCGAGGCGGTCACTGTCATCTGCCAGACCGTGGTGGCGGCTGACGACCCGGCCTTCTCCCACCCCAGCAAGCCCATAGGCTCCTTCATGGACGAGGCGATGGCCGAGCGCCGGCGGGCGGACGGTTGGGCCCTGATCGAGGATGCCAACCGGGGCTGGCGCCGTGTGGTCGCGTCCCCACTCCCGAAGCGCATCGTGGAGCTGCCCGCGATCCGGCGGCTGGTCGAGAGTGGCACGATCGTCATCACCGTGGGCGGCGGGGGGATCCCCGTGGTCGCCGACGACGAAGGGCAGCTGCGAGGGGTCGCGGCGGTCATTGACAAGGACCTCGCCTCCGCCCTGCTGGCGGCAAAACTGGGGGCGGACCTGCTGCTGATCTCCACCGCGGTGGAGAAGGTGGCGCTGTACTTCGGTACCCCGGAGCAGCACGACGTCGATCATCTGACGGCGGCGCAGGCCCGCGAGTACCTGCAACAGGGGACCCACTTCGCCGCCGGCAGCATGGCTCCGAAGATCCAGGCCGTGCTCAACTATCTCGACGCCGGTGGCAAGGAGGCGATCGTGACCAACCCTGCCAACATCGAGCGAGCGCTGCGGGGCGAGACCGGCACGCGAATCACCAGGGACTGATGGCCGCGGCACCTCGGGGCGGCGCCAGCGCGACGGGTGGCATTTTCCGGAGCCTCACCGGCCGCGGGCCGGGAGGGCGCCGATTCGACAAGCGCCACCGGCGGCCCTGATGCCGAGCCGGTCGAACCGCAGCCAGGTCTCAGGGGCGGCCCCGGCGCTGGCCGAGCGAGCCGGGAGATGAGCTGAGGTGGCGCGCCTGATCATCCGGGGTGGCACCGTCCTGACTGCGGACTCGGCCGAGCCGGCGGACGTGCTGATCGAAGACCAGCGGGTCGTCGGCCTGGCCGCCGCCCGGTCGGAGCTGAGCCAGGCCTTCGCAGAGTCGGCGGACCGAGTCCTGGAGGCGGCGGGCAGGTACGTGCTGCCGGGCGGGGTGGACGCCCACACCCACATGGAGCTGCCGGTCGCGGGCACGGTCGCCTCCGACTCCTTTGAGACCGGCACCAGGGCGGCCATCTGGGGGGGTACCACGACCATCGTGGACTTCGCCAGCCAGATCCGGGGTGGGTCGCTGCATGACGCGCTGGAGAGCTGGCGGCTCAAGGCGGAGGGCAACTGCGCTGCCGACTACGGCTTTCACATGGGCTTCGCCGATGTCAACGAGTCCTCCCTGCGCGAGATGGACCAGCTGGTCGATGAGGGAGTGACCAGCTTCAAGCTCTACATGGCCTATCCCGGTGTCTCCTATTCCACGGATGGCCAGATCCTGGCTGCGCTCCAGCACGGCGCCCACAACCGGGCCCTGATCCAGATTCACGCCGAGAACGGGATCGCGACCGAGCTGCTGGTGGCCCAGGCCCTGGCCCGCGGTGAGGTGGCTCCCCGTTTCCACTCCTCGACCAGGCCGGCGGTCCTGGAGGGGGAGGCCACCCATCGGGCGATCCAGCTGGCCAGGGTGGCCGGAGCCTCCCTGTACATCGTGCACGTCTCGGCGGCGGCGGCGCTGGCGGAGGTGGTGGGGGCCCGCGACCGGGGCCAGCCGGTCTTCGCGGAGACCTGCCCCCAATACCTCTTCCTCTCCGAGGACGATCTGGCCAGGGACGGATTCGAAGGTGCCAAATTCGTCTGCTCCCCGCCGCTGAGGTCGAGCCACGATCAGCTGGCCCTCTGGCGCGGCCTCCACGGCGGCGACCTGTCGGTGGTCGCCACCGACCACTGTCCCTTCCGCTTCCAGGGGCAGAAGGACCTGGGCCGCGGTGACTTCTCCAAGATTCCCAACGGGCTGCCCGGGGTGGAGCACCGCATGAACCTGATCCACCAAGGGGTGGTGCGAGGCATGCTCAGCCTCACCCGCTGGGTCGACGTGACCTCGACCTCGCCGGCCAAGATGTTCGGCATGTATCNNGTGGACTACTCCTGCTACGAGGGCATGGAGATCTCGGGGCGGGTGGAAACGGTGCTTCTGCGGGGTTCGGTGGTGCTGGACCGGGGCCAATACGTCGGCCGGCGCGGCGACGGGCGGTTCATCGTGCGGGGCTTCTGCCAGTACCCGAGTTGAAGGGCCGGCCACCATCGACGCAGTGATGCGTGAGGCCGGAACGCGGAAGACCGACGATGCCACTTGGGGTGGAGGCCAGGTGCTTCAGGCTCCTCGGGAACCGGGTCGGCTCTCACCAGGCGCAGCTCGGGCTCTTGATCCTGGAGACGCGATCGGCCCTCGATCGCTCTGGCCCGGGGACGCCGACGCGGCCCGGCGACGGTGGGGGAGCGGCCACCATTCCTGATCACCGGGCCCATCGGGACAGGAGCTCTGCCGTGATCGAGGACCCCGGCCCCGGGCGCGAGCCTTGGGGTGACCCCGGTTCGTGCTTCACCGCGAGCTGCCGGGAGAGCTCCCGGTCCGTCATCCGCCCCGTCGGCGTATATCGCACGCGCGGCGGGCTCTCGCCATTCAGGCGACCTCCACCGGCCGGCCGGCGCGTCGGCCCCCAGGGCTCGAGCCGCTCTGGTGCAGGCTGAGCACCTCCCGTAGAGCCGGGCGCGAAGGCTGGTGAGATGCTCGGTTACGATCGTCCTGACCGTCCGATCCGGCAGCAGCCGCCGCAGCCTGGGGCGAGATCCGTTCAACCCCGAGCCCACCTCGGCGAAGGTCCGGCTCACCGGTAACGAGTGCGAGGCCGCCGATTCCGCCAGCCGACCCACCTGGCACTCGATATCTGCCGGTCGGTCGGGGGAGGAGGCGCGGGCGCAGATCGCGACGGCCCCGGGGACTCCGGGCGGCCCGGTCTCCACCAGGATGGGCCGCGGACCGACCGTGCGTGCCGGCGCCGGGAGCGTGCCTTCCCCCCACGAACGGCGGTCTTAGGGCGGACGCCATTGACCCGGGTCCAGGCGGCCAGCTTCACCCGCTGCTGCTACCGCCGCAGACGCCTGTTCGCGGCTACCCCGCCGCTGACCGGGGGCAGCTCCCAACCCCGCCCCGGCTGGGGTCCAACCGAACCCAGCCGGGAACCGCCGGCTAGCCTTATAGTGGCGGGAACTTCCGGCGAGTCCAACGGCCCAGATCACAGGGGGGATGCCTTGGCAAGGAACTATCCGACCAATGTAGGGCAGGGCGCGCCCGTCCCGGCGACGGAGGAGTACTCGGCGCTCAAGGTCGAGCAGCGCGGCATCGATCTGATCCCTGACGCGGACAGGAAGATGAAGCCCTCAGGGCTGTTCTGGCTCTGGGCCGGGGCGATTTGGAACGTTGAGTTCCTGGTCTACGGAGCTCTGGCGATTTCATTCGGACTCTCATTCGGCCAGGCGGTGCTCGCCATCCTGGTTGGCAACCTCTTCTACTCATTCCTGGGCTGGGCCAGCCTGCCCGGGCCAGAGACCGGCACCACGGCCTTCATGGTCTCCAGAGCCCCCTTCGGGATCAACGGCAACCGGGTGGTCTCGTTCTTCAACTGGCTCACCCAGGTGGGCTTTGAGATCGAGGGCATCGTGCTTGTCGTGCTGGTGGCCGTGGCGATGTTCGTCAAGGGCGGCATCGGGGTCGGGACCGGGCTCAAGGCCATCCTGATAGTCGCGGCCGTCCTGATTCAGTTCATAGTGCCGTTCCTCGGCCACGCGATGATCACCAGGCTCCTGCGCTACCTGTCCTACGTCTTCATCGTGCTCTTCGTGATCATGGCGGTGCTGGTCATCCCCCATGTCAACCTTTCCCACTTCCATCAGTCAGGCTCGTGGGCGCTGTGGACCACTGCCGTAGTGCTGATCGTCTCGGCTGGTGGCCTGGGCTGGACCGAGAATGCCGCCGACTACTCGCGCTACCTGCCCCGCTCGACACCCAAGGCCAGGACGTTCTGGGCCGCCACCCTGGGCGGCGCCATCCCCGCGATCCTGCTGGAGATTCTGGGAGCGCTGGCTTTCATTGTGAGCCCGAGCGTGACCGCTGTGACCGGCGTGCCATCCTCGTTCGCGAGTTGGTTCTTCTGGCCCTTCCTCATCCTGGTCCTCCCCCAGCTGTTCGCCATCAACTCGATCGACATGTACTCGTCGTCGGTGACGCTTCAGGCCTTGGGGCTGCCGATCAAGCGCTGGGGAGCGGTCGTCATCGACACCATCGTGGCCGGGGCCGTCACCGCCCTGGTGATCTTCAAGGGCAAGTTCTACACCGACCTGTCGGGCTTCCTGGACTACATCGTGGTCTGGCTCGGACCCTGGTTCGGGATCTTGATGGTCGACTACCTGCTCCGCCGTGGCCGCTACGACACCGGCTCGCTGGTGTCGAGGATTGGCGGACTGTACTGGCGGAACGGCGGTGTGAACTGGAAGGCGCTTGTCGCTCAGGCGCTGGGAATGGTGGCCGCGATGCTGTGGATCGATGCCGCCTTCTACGTGCCCTCCTTTACGGGCCCGCTTTCCAAGGCTACCGGAGGTGCTGACTTCAGCTGGGTGGTCGGCATTCTCGTCGGCGGTCTTGTCTACTTCGTCCTCTCCGTGGGCAGCGTGCGGAAGGAAGCAGCCGCCACCCGCGCCTCGGAGACATAGCGGCAATACCAACAAGCTGAGGTGACGCGAGAATCCTGATCGTTGCGGGCAGCGCCGTTGGGCCGGGCCTAATGGCGCTGCCCAGCACACCTGACCTCCAGCGTTGAACACCTTGTGATGCGCGGCTTGGGGATTGTCCCGGAGGCGGTGGTGAGGCCCTGGTTCCTCGTCGACTCCCGCCAGCGGCTGGAATCCTCGGACGGACCTGGCGGACACGCGGGGCAAGATTACCCAGATCAGCGGGGACAACGGGCGGCTGCGGCCTGGCCTTCAGACGTGCGGTGGTGACGCTCCCATGGCCCCACGAGGTGCACGCCCAGGCCTCGGCGGCGTGCCCCGGGCAAGCGGGCACCGACTCCCAATCGACTCCTACCTCCGCGGTGAGAATCATTCCCTCACCGCAGGCAGGGCGCCCAGGTAACCGGAAGCGGTGCCCCCCGGAGACC
>PLTL01000334.1 GCA_003164475.1 Candidatus Dormiibacterota bacterium
GGACCGTGGTGGAGGGCGCCTGGGCCAGAAGCTGGCCCCTGGTCCCCAGGAGGACGAGCACCTGACCCACCGCCGCCGTGGAGGTGTCCGCCCTGGCCTCCGCGGCCGCCTGGGAGGGGCTTCCGGCGGCGAGAGCAGCGGCGGTTGAGGGCAGCCTGGCCACCTCGCAGGCGAACTGCTGGGAGGCGCTGGCCGTCTCCATCCGGACCAGGGTGGCGGCCAGGCTGGCGGCTCCCGCCCCGGATTGGAGCTGCTGCTGTGAGCGTGCTTGCTGGGTCTTGAACCAAGTGACCGTCCCGGCCACCAGGGCGGTGGCCAGCCCCACGCCCAGCAGCACCAGCGCGAACTGGGCGGCGAAGGAGGCACGGTGGGCGCGCCGCCTCTTGCCAGCTTGGTCGGCCACTCTGCTTGCCCCAGGTAATCAGATGAGCTGGCCGTGCCCAGGGTCGGGGCCGGCACGCGCCAGGAGAGGTCCTGGCTGGAGTCGGCCGCGACCACCGCAGAGCACCGGCCCTATGATGTCTCCCACCGTAGCCGTCCCGATCCAAAGCTAGGGGTGCAGCGGGTAGCGAAGGGGTTACACCGGCCTTACGGTGCGATGACAGTTGGGACTGACCGGCAGCTGGCGGCGGGCGATGTTGTTGAGGTTCGGTGTCCTGTGCCGGAAGTGGTGGTTTCCTTCCTAGACGGCGAGATCCTCTACGGGGAGCTGCCCCTGTTGCACATGGACGACCCCTTCCTGGACCTCGACCTGAACACCCTTGACGGCAATGCCCGGCAGGCGCTGATCCCAGTCAGCGCGGTGCGCCAGGTCGACGTCACCAAGGTGACCCAGCCGGGGCCGCAGACTGACCTCAAGCAGCTGGCCCGGGTTGCCCTCCATTTCGTCGACGGCCAGGTGCTGCGGGCCCATGTGGTCGCCCCAGCGTCGCTGCAGCGCTTCGGTTCAGTGTGGGACATCATCGACGCCAAGAGCCTGGAGCACAAGGTGACGGCCATCCCCTACACCGCGCTCAAGGGGGCCTTCTATGTCCGGCGCTGGGACACCCGGCCGCCACTGGAGCGCTCCAAATCGGTGGCCGCCGCCCAGAGTGGGCAGCGCCGGCGCTTGGCCGAGCTCCAGGCGAAGCGGGGACGGGAGGGCCTGAGCCGCCGCGTTCCCAGGCCCCGCGGGGGCCTCCTTGACCGCATCGACCCGGATCAGGGCCAGCACAGAGGGGTGGAGGGGCGGCCGCCCGACCCGCCCGGTCCCGCATGAGGGTGCTGGTGACCGGCGGGGCCGGCTTCATCGGCAGCCATCTCACCGATCGGCTGCTCCGAGAGGGACACCAGGTGGCGGTGATCGACGACCTCAGCAGCGGCCGCCGGGAGCAGGTCGCCGAGTCAGCCCACTTCTACCAGCTGGACGTGAGGAGCGATTGGCTGGGCCGGGTCGTCGACCGAGAGCGCCCGGAGGCGATCCTCCACCTGGCCGCCCAGATCGACGTGCGCCGCGCTGTCGCGGAGCCACTCCACGACGCTGAGGTCAACGTCATCGGAACGGTCCAGGTGCTGCGGGCAGCCGTTGCCGCCGGAGCCCGGCGGGTGATCTTCTTCTCGTCCGGTGGTGCCATCTACGGGGACACGGAGACGATCCCCACCCGCGAGACCCACCCGATGTGTCCGAGCTCCCCCTACGGGGCCGCCAAGGCGGCCGGTGAGGCCTACATGAGCGCCTTTGCCGGCTCCTTCGGCCTGGAGACCGCGGTGGTGCGCCCGGGTAACGTCTACGGGCCCCGACAGGACCCTCACGGGGAGGCGGGGGTGGTGGCCATCTTCACCAGCCAGCTGCTGGCCGGGAAGGCCCCTTTGATCAACGGGGACGGGCTTCAGACCCGGGACTACGTGTTCGTCGAGGACGTGGTCGAGGCGGCGCTCCGCCTCCTCCAGGGGCCCTTGGGCCAGTACAACGTGGGCACTGGCAAGGAGACCTCGGTGGTGGCGCTGGCGGGTGAGCTGCGGCGGGCGGTGGCGGAGCGGCGGCGGGAGGGTGAGCCCCTGCCGGAGATGCCGGTGCACGGACCCAGCAAGAGCGGCGAGCAACGCCGGAGCTGCCTCGACTGCTCGCTGGCCCAGTCCCGGCTGGATTGGACCGCCCGGGTTGCCCTCCCCGAGGGTCTGCGCCGGACGGTGAGCTTCTTCGCCGGCGAGCGCTACTTGTAGCGGAAGGTGATCCGGCCCCGGGTGAGGTCGTAGGGGCTGAGCTCCACCTTGACCTTGTCGCCGATCAAGGTCCGGATGTAGTGCTTGCGCATCTTGCCGGAGATGTAGGCGAGGACAACCTGGCCGGTCTGGAGCTCGACTCGGAACTGGGCGTTCGGCAGGGGCTCAACCACGGTGCCCTCGATCTCGATCGTCTCCTCCTTCTGTTCCTCAAGGGGAGTGACCCGGGAGACCTGAGGTCGCGCGGGACCGCGCCTGGTGCGGCCACCCATCGAACGTCTGGCCAAGCTCTGGACCTCCGGACGGAGCTGCGGGCGGAGCGGCTTGGCCCCGCCGAGAGAACTGGATTGTATCCCGCGCCGGCCTCCGTCCCGGGGAAGAGGCGCCTCCAGCTCGCCCGCTCAGTGCCGGCGCTCTTGCAACGGAGTTGGTGACCCTGGCCAGCCGGCCCCCGCTCCGGCGCGCCCACAGCGGCTCCCGGGGCCGGCCTGGGGCGCGCGGGCCTACCCGATCCGCCCGGGGCAGCTCGGAGGCGGCGATCCCCGGAGGGTGGCCGCTCGCCGCAAGGGTGACCCCGGGCAGCGCCCGGCGAGACTGGCGGCTGAACCGCCCCCGCGATTGAGTCAGCCTGGGCCTCAGGCCCCAGAGAAGCTGATCACCGTCTTGATGTCGTCAGGCTGGCGGTCGAACGCGGCGGCGAACTGGTCCAGCGCCACCCGCCGGGTCACGATCTGCTCCAGCACCCCGGGCCACTTTCTCTCCGCCGCTCCCAGCATCCGGGCCGCCGCCTCGAAGTGGTGCCGGTTGGAGTTGACGGTCCCGAAGGTGAGCCTGTTGCCCAGCACCATGTCGAGGTTGAGAGAGTCGGCGTCGACAGTGACGGTGCGGCCCCCGGCGGTGACCGAGCTGAGGCAGCAGATCCCGTTGGGGCCGGTCGCCGCCATCGCCTGCATCGCCACCGAAGAAGCTCCCGTGGCCTCGAAGACGAGGTCGAGCTGGCCGAGGCGCCGGGGCAGGCTGGAGACCGGGTGCTGGTCGGCATCCAGAAGGTTCGCCCCCACCTCGGCGGCGATCCTGACCGCCGGCGAGGCGGGGACGAACTTGGCGACCACGCTGACCTCGAGGTCGCGCAAGCGCAGGAAGATGGCCGCCATCAGCCCCACCGCCCCGGCCCCGCAGACCAGGGCCTGCTGGGGCTCCCACGGCATTCGCGCCCGCTGGATCTTGAAGCACTGCATCAGGCCCTTCTCCGCGATGCTGCTGGGCTCCATCAGCACCCCCACCCGGCGCAGGGCAAAGGGGAGCGGGACCAGGTAGTCGCTGGATTCCAGGAAGCGCTCGGCCATGAAGCCGTCGCGGCCCTTGATCCCGCGCTCGGTGTAGTGCCCGGTGAGGCAGTCGTCGCTCTGGCCGGCCGCGCAGGGCGCGCAGCGCTCTGGGCAGGGTCTGCGGACGGTGGCCACCACCAGCTGACCCGGGGCGAGACCACTCTCCCGGGGGGCCCTGGCGACCCTCCCCAGGTTCTCATGGCCCAGGACCAGGCTGTCCCTGCCCTTGGGGGCCGCCCCGTAGCCCTCGTTGGCGATCTCCAGGTCGGTCCCGCAGACCCCGACCTCGATCACCTCGACCTCAACCGGGTCGGCGGACCTGCCGTCCGCGTCCTCCACCATCCCGGCTCCCGAGGGCTCGGAGAGCTCCGCCAACCGGACGCTGCCCCTCCTGCCTGGCGTGGTGATCACTGCCCTCATCCGCTCCCTCCGCCGCCGCGACCCAAGATCACGTCGAGCCTATTGCGGCTGGTCAGGCAAGAGCGACAGGCCTCGAAGGTTGAGGGGCCCGCGGATGGCGAAGAAGACTCCGGCGCCCACCACGGTCACCGCGACCCGGTCGAAGGCCCGGTTGAGGACGGTGACGGCGGCCGCCACCGGGCTGGCCACTCCGAAGGCCACCATCAGGAAGGTCATCGAGCCCTCGTAGGCGCCTATGCCCCCAGGCAGGAGGCTGACCCCGCCGGCCAGGTGGGCCACCGCGTAGACGAAGGCGGCCTGGTAGACGCCCAGATCCACCCCCACACTGCGGACCGTGAAGTAGAACATCGCGATGGCGATCACCGCGGCCACCGGGCCCAGGAGCGCGGGCCAGAGGGTGGCCGGGCGTCGGGCGATGAAGATCACGTCCCGGTGCAGGGACATGAGGTCGGCGGAGTAGCGCCGGATCAGGGGGATCCGGACCGCGAACCGCATCACCAGGCGGAATGCCCGGGGCCAGAGCAGCACGGTGAAGATGGCGAGGATCCCCAGCAGGGCGGTGACCACGGCCGCCTGGGCACCGGGGAACCTGCCCGCCCCGGGTAGCGCCGCCGCGATCAGGCCGATCGGATAGAGCAGCTCCTGGACCACGACGGTGGCCGAGACCGCGCCCAGGTTGACCTTGGCGTGCTGCCGCAGGATCACGGCCCGGCCGAGCTCGCCCAGGGGCAGGACGGCTGTGGGCTGCCCGGCGAAGTAGATGAGGATGGTCTCCATGGCCCCGTGGTCGAGCTGGTTGGGCTTGAGGAACAGGTGCCACTGGTAGCCCTTGAGCGTGTAGTAACCCAGCGAGAGCAGCAGCACCACCGGCAGGTAGGCAAGGTGGAACCGGGCCAGGGCGGATCCCAGCTGGCTGGGGTGGACGTACTCGACAATGAAGCCCAGGATGGCCAGGCTGATCAGCGCCGCCAGCATCCGACGGAGGCTGAGGAGGTGGCGCAGGCCGACTCGGGGTTTCATCTTCTGCTGGTGACAATAGCGGCCCCGGCGAACTTGACGGCGGCCGCCGCGCCGCCCTCCCAGCCCAGATCGGAAGCAGGCCGCTATACTCCGGGCAAATTGGTACGATGGAGCCGCGTATGTCCGTGGATCACCTGAACAGATGGCCCCTCTCATAGAGATCAACGACCTCAGGACCTACATCCGGCAGCGCCGGACCGAGGTCCGAGCGGTCGACGGGGTCTCGCTCAGCATCGAGCAGGGGGAGACCCTCGGGCTGGTTGGCGAGTCCGGCTGCGGCAAGACCATGACCGGGATGTCGATCATCCAGCTGCTCCCCTCGGGCGGCTACATCGCCAGCGGCAGCATCAAGCTGGCCGGCAAGGAACTGGTGGGTATGCCCGAGGACCAGATGCGCCACATCCGCGGCAACGACGTAGCGGTGATCTTCCAGGATCCCATGACCTCCCTGAACCCGACCATGCAGGTCGGGAGCCAGATCGCCGAGGCGGTGCGGATCCACCGCCACGCCTCCAAGACGGAGGCCCTGCAGCGGGCCGAGGAGGTGCTCGGCCTGGTCGGGATGCCCCGGCCCAAAGAGCGACTCAAGGACTACCCCCACCAGCTCTCGGGCGGCCTGCGGCAGCGGGTCATGATCGCCAT
>PLTL01000333.1 GCA_003164475.1 Candidatus Dormiibacterota bacterium
GTCGACCTGGACCGAGTGGTCGATGACCAGATCGGCGTCCACGAGAGGGTCGATTCGCGAGGGGTCGCCACCACTCCGGGCCACGGCCGAGCGCATCGAGGCCAGATCGACCACCGCTGGCACACCGGTGAAGTCCTGAAGCAGAACCCGGGCCGGGAAGTAGGGGAGCTCCCGGCCCCGGTCCTGGGGGGCCACCTGGCCGCTCCATCTGGCCAGGAAGGCGGCGTCCTCGGCCTTGGCGTGGGGACCTCCTGCCTCCCGAAGCAGCATCTCCAGCCAGACCTTGACGGTGCTGGGCAGGTGAGCCGGATCGGCAATCCCCTGGTCCTGGAGTCGGCTGAGACTGAAGTAGAACGGGCCCCCCTCACCCAGCTGCTGCCGCACGCCCAGGGGGTCCCGGCACGATCCCCCGTCCATGGCTCCTCCAGCTTCAGTTGCACCGCCGCCGACGGTCCCATCGTAAGCGGGTGCCCGAGCCGTTCCCGGCTCGTGGCGGCCCCACCGCCTGCGGACCGCCGAGCCCGACCTCCAGGTCCGGGCGGCTCGGGGACTCAGCCGGCCGAGGAGTGCGCCTCGAGTTGGGCCAGCACCAGGGGGTCGATCAGTTCATGGGAGCTGGCCCGCTCCTCCAGGTTCTCCTCGCCGACCCAGGCGTCGAAGGCCTGCCAGAGCTGCTTCTGGTCGGCCCCCTCGGCCAGCCTTCCGGCCCGCTCCAGGGCGCTGCGAATTCGCTGCTGGATGGTGTCACCCACCCTCAGCAGGGTCCCGGCCTCCGCTTTCTCGAAGTAGAGCCGCCAAAGCTCCAGCAACCGCGCCAGCTCGGTGATCGGCTTGGGGTGATCCTCCACCCTCAGATCGATCATCCGATCGTCGAAACCGCCGTAGCCGCCGTGTCGGCGCGCGATCAGAATGGCGGCGGACTGTCTGCCCCGGCGGTCACCGCCGGCCAGGTCCGCGGCCGCCAGGGCCGCCATCAGGCGGTCGACCAATTGACCGGTGGAGGCCTCGAAGGTGGTGAGCAGGGCGTCCACCACCTCGGGACCGGTGAGGATGTTGCCCTGGCAGGCGCATCCCTTGCCGGTCCGGCCGCCGGCCCACTCGTGGCACTCGGATCCGGTGTAGGTGGCGGCCGTGCCGTGGCGGTCCACCACTCCGACCTGGCGGTGCTCTCGGCCCTCGTCGTCCCCGGTCAGGGCCTCGACCACCTCGCTGGCCGGGCGCCCCGCCGCCAGCAGTTCCATACCCTGAGTCTTGTAGCTGGGGTTGGCCAGCGCCTGGGTGGCGATCGCCCCCAGGTCGGCCGCCGCGGCCGGCACGGCGCTGCCAACCGCCAGGAACTTGGAGGCCACCGCCACTCCCCAATCGGTTCCGTCGGTGGCGGCGATCGAGAAGGTCGCGATCCGGGCGGCTCGTGGCACGTCCTGCCTCACGACTGGCAGGATAGCGGGTTGAGATGGCCTCCAGTGATCCCGTCGACGAGCCAGTTGGTGCTGCCGACGACCCCCCCTCCCCACCGCTGCTCGAGCTCTTCGAGTACATCCCGCAGCGCGCCCTGGTGGTCGTTGCCCACCCTGACGATGGTGAGTTCCTGGCTGGCGCGGTGCTGTCAGCCTGGTGCCGGCAGGGTTGCCGAGCGGCGGTCTGTGTGGTCACCGATGGGGATGCTGGCAGCGACGACCCCTCGATCCCCGCGGGTGAGCTGAGCCGGGTCCGCCTCCAGGAGCAGCGGCTGGCCTCGGCCCATCTGGGCGTCTCCGAGGTGCGTTGCCTGGGACACGCCGACGGCACGCTGGAGAACACGCTCGCGGTGCGCCGGGACCTGGTCCGGATGATCCGCGAGTTGCGGCCCGAGGCCCTGATCACCATGGACCCGGGCAACCGCTGGTTCGGCCGTGGTTACCTCAACCACCCCGACCATCGCGCCGCTGGCGAAGCCGCCCTGGACGCGGCGTTCCCTAGCGCCCGCGACGCTCGGACCTTCCCCGAGCTGCTCCGGGACGAGGGCCTCCAGCCCCACAAGGTGCGCTTCGTCTTTCTCGGCGCCACCCCGTCGCCGGACATCGCCGTGCCCTTCGAACCGATCGACCTTGGCAACAAGCTGGCGGCCCTGGGGGAGCATCGGAGCCAGTTCGAGGTGGGCGAGATGCGTCATGAGGTGGAGCGGGAGGCACGCCGGGGTGGGGCCCGAGCGGGCGTCGAGTTGGCCGAGTGCTACCGGCTCTTCGACCTGGTCCCGAATCCCTCCCAGCGGGACTACGGCCGGGCGCCGACACCCGGCCCTAGCCCCGAGCGGCTGCCCAGGCCCAAGGCTCCGGCCAGCCAGTGGGGTTGAGCTGGAGCTCAGCCCCTGGTCTTGGGCCGCCGGGTAGAGGAGGGCTTGGCCCCCTCCTTGCGCCGCGGTCCCCGGCGTCTCACCGTGGGGTCCGGGTCAGCCTCTGGTCGGGTGGCTCGGAGCACCTCGGCGCTCACCTCGGCCCCGATCTCGGCGGCGCGGTTCACCACGGTCACCGTGACCCAGGCGGCCGCCCCGACCGGGCCACCCCGATCCGACTGCTGGCGCAGCCAGCTTCCCGCCGCAGAGACCATCTGAGGCCAGTCGAGGCCTAGCGAGCCCAAGCCGCGTTCGGGCCTTCGGCTGGCCCCTCTCTCCCTCATCGCCACCAGTTTGGTGTCCGAGGCTCTGGGGGGAGCTTCTGGTGCAGCACGGTGGCCACCACCAGCCCCGCCGCCACCGCCGCCGCCAAGGCCCCGGCCACCATCAGGTAGCTGAAGCCGGCCGCCACCACGGCGCCTACCACCGCCAGCAGGACAGCGGGCACGCCCAGCCTTCCGCCGACCTCCCGCAGGCGGGCCGACCCGTCACGTTCCGAGGGCTCCTCCGGGCCTTCCTCGGGGAGCTCGTCCTTCGAAAGCGCCGCCCACCAGGTCGGCGGCACCGAGGACCCAGAATCGGGTGATTGCTGATCAGGTCGGCGATGCGGGTCAGAGCCGTGAGGCATCTTCAGCACCTGCTGATCTTCGGTGTCGCCCCAAGGGCGATTTAGGCCAGCCTAGGATAGCATCCGCTGAACCGTGACCCGGGCCGGAAATCCACCCCCCTGCGCACCCCGCCCGAGCCTCGCTCGAGGCCCCCGGCTGCGCCTCCTGCACCGGCAGATCCTGGGGTGCCGGCGCTGCCAGGAGGCGGGCCTGCTGGACCGCGCCGCACCCATCCTCCCGGCGCCGCTGCCGGTCCGGGTGGTTCTGGTGGGCCAGGCCCCCGGCCGGGTGGAGCAGTCGGCGGGCCGGCCCTTCAGCGGGCGGGGCGGCCGCGCCCTCTTTCGCTGGCTGGCCGAGGCCGGGCTGGGCGGGGAGGAGGAGGCCCGCCGTTCGATCTACCTCACCTCGATCACCAAGTGCTTCCCTGGGCCAGCCAGCTCCGGGTCCGGGGATCGCCGGCCCAGTCCTGCCGAGGTGGAGCTGTGCCGGGGACACCTGGACCGCCAGCTCGAGCTGCTCTCGCCCTGGCTGGTCTTGGCCGTGGGGCAGATGGCGGTGGAACGGTTCTTGGGCGCGGTGCCGATGCACCTCACCGTGGGGCGGCTCTTCTCCGCAGTTGGGGTCGAGCTGGAGCCCTCGGCCGTGCCGGCGGCCGCCGAGCGACCCCTGGTGCTGCCACTGCCCCACCCCTCCGGGGCCAGCCGATGGCTCAACTCCGAGGCGAATCGAGCCCTGCTGGCGAGGGCCTTGAGGACGCTCGAGGCACTGCTGGGGGCGCCCCCGGGAGCGTGAGTTCGACTCTCCAACTTTGGGTATACTCGCGACGCGATCGTGGGTGGGATTGACGATTTGGACGTTGTCGGTGCGCCCACCGCGCCCGTTCCTGGAGAGGGATCCCCGGCCGCCTCGGATCTGGCGGGCCCGGAGGAGGAGGTCGCGGTGGAGGTCAAGCCGACGTCGGCGCGCTCGGCCGACGACATCCTGGAGCTGATCCTCACCCCAACCCCGAGGGCCAGCCCGGCCGAGCAGGCGGAGCAGGCCCTGCGGCGGCCCAAGGCGCTGGTCTACGTGGCCATGAGCAACCGAACCTTCTTCTGGCGCCAGCAGCTCACCAAGTTCGTGCTCGACGAGGGCCGGGTCCCGATCACCCCGTTCATGATGTTCGACTACTACCTCCTCCACACCGTGCCCAAGGAGCTGGTCCGGGAGGCCATGAACAACCTGATCGCCCGCTGCGAGGAGATGTGGGTGTTCGGGCCGCTGTCGCTGGGGCTCAAGGTGCAGGTGGGGATCGCCAAGCGGATGCGCAAGCCGGTCCGCTACTTCGACATCAGCGAACTGCCGTACCGGGTGGTGGGGATCCCGGAGTCGACCGTGCCCGACGAGCGCTGAGCCAACCGGGGAGGGCTGCTCCGGAGTAGGACGGCGGCCGGAGCGGTGAGCTGGGTCAGGCCGCGGCGCCCCTGCGGCTCCGCCTCAGAGGCGCCGCACCAGGTCTCGCTCCAGGCTCTCCCGGGCGGCCGTGACCGCCGCCTGCAGGCTCCAGCCGGCCAAGCCCTGCTCCAGCTGCCGGGCCAGCGCGTAGCAGGCCTTGGTCGCCCGGAGCGCGTCGCCGGGGTCGACGCCAGGAGGCGGCTGGAGCTCGGTGAGAGGCATCCCCCGCGACCAGTTGTAGACGTATTCCACGTGGTCCATGGAGGGGGAGCGACTCTCGGCCAGCCCCCATTCCTGCTCGGTCTCGGCCAGCTCCCTCTGGGCCGCGCGCAGCCGCCGAGCCGCTCGCTCCAGCCTCGCGGTGGGCATCCGGCGCCGGCCCTGTTGGCGGTCGGGGTTGCGGTCCTCGGCGGCCAGCATCACCAGGGTGGCGCACAGCTCCTCGGATGACATCTGGTCCATCCAGCCCTCGGCCACGGCCTGGGAAACCAGCACCGTGTTCTCACCGTAGACCGCCGCCGCCAGCAACCCCAGCCGGGTGGGCCGGTCTTCAACCAGGTAGCCGAGCTGGCCCAGCACCGAGCGGTAGGCGTGCAGCTGGGTGCGGTACTCGTGCTCTCGCTCCCGGGCCAGGGCCTCGGCTCCCTCCAGCGCCTCCTCGATCTCCCTCATCTCCTGGCGGCAGCCTTGGTGATCGGGGAGGATGGGACAGCCCGGGCAGGGCGAGGAACTGAGCCGCTTCTCCTCCTGGCGAACGATCCGGCGCAGCCGCTCCAGCCGTCCGCCCGGGTCCTGGGTGCCCTCCCCGAAGCGCCCCCGGCGCCGGTCGCGGAAGTGCTGGCGGCGCAGCTGGCGGGTCTCCGCCCGGTCCTCCTCCAGGGCTCGGCGGGCCCCCAGGAACTGGCTCAGGGTGCGCTCGGTGCAGGGGACCCGGGGGTGGTGAAAGCGGCGCCTGCGGAGGTCCTCCAGCCTGGCCTCCAGGTTGGGACGGCGCTGGCGCAGGCTGTCCAGGGCCCGCACCCGCTGGTACTGGCCGAACGACTGCTCCAGCAGCTCCTCGGCCTCGTCGGGGGTGTGGCGGCGGAGCAGGTTGAGGGTCATGTTGTAGGTGGGGGCGAACTTGGACTCCACCGCCATGTCGTTGCCCAGCAGGGTTTCGCAGATCACCCCCAGGTCCACCTCGGGGTCGCGCAGGATCACCCCGTGGCCGATGGGGTCGATCCCCCGCCGCCCGGCCCGCCCCAGGAGCTGGGTCAGCTGGCCGCTGCGAAGCGGCGCGAAGCCCCGGCCATCGAACTTCGTGAACGTGGAGATAACGCAGGCCCGCGCCGGCATGTTCAGCCCCAGGGCGAGGGTCTCGGTGGCGAAGACCACCCGGAGCAGCCCGGCTTGGAACAGTCCCTCGACCGTCTCCTTCACGTAGGGCAGGAGCCCGGCATGGTGCATGGCGATGCCTCGCCGGAGCAGGTCCATGGAGAGGGCCCGGCTGTAGAGCTCGGCCTCCTCGGGGTCGTCCACCGCCGCCAGCCGCTCAGCCAGAAAGTCGTCGATCTGGAATTTCTGCTGGAGTGAGGTGAAGTCCACCCGGTGGGTGCTGCAGCGGGCCAGCGCCTCTCGGCAGCCGCGTCGGGAGAAGATGAAGTAGATGGCCGGGAGCATGTCCTGCTCGGCCAGCTGATCCAGGATCCGGAGCAGGTCATTCTCCGAGGCCCAGGCCAGCCGGTTGCCGGGCATCCGTTGCTCCCCGCTGCGCTCCTCCTGGGCCAGCTCCAGGGTGCGGTGGTCCAGCCGCCCCTCCCGGTCCAGCAGGGGCAGGAGCCGGTTGCGGATCCCCAGCCAGGTGCGCAGCTCCACCGGGCGCTCCTGGCGCAGCACCACCGCCATCTCACCTCGGCGATCTGTCATCCAGGCCGCCACCTCGTCGACGTTGGTGATGGTGGCGGAGAGCCCGACGAGCTTGATGTGGGCGGGGGCCTGGATGATCACCTCCTCCCAGACCGTCCCCCGGGGATACTCGTCGATGTAGTGGATCTCGTCCAGCACCACCCAGGCGACCCGCTCCAGCGAGGTCGGGTCGTCGTAGATCAGGTTGCGCAGGATCTCGGTGGTCATCACCACCACCGGGGCAAAGGGCCGGATGGAGGTCTCCCCGGTGACCAGCCCCACGTTGGCTTCCCCATAGCGGCGGCAGAGGTCGCCGAACTTCTGGTTCGAGAGCGCCTTGATGGGCGTCGTGTAGA